>NZ_JBNCAT010000011.1:0-69983 GCF_049808495.1 Acinetobacter sp. G11 | reverse complement strand
TTATATTGTTACTTAGACAGGTAGGACATTTGATTTGTAGCGTTATTTTCATACCTCTATTTTATCAAAAGCCATATTGTTTTTTTCAGCATACTTTTTGAAACACCACCACATTTTTAAATTTTATTCCCCCTCATATTGATTGATATTTTATGCAAAAAAAATACCCAAGATTTTCATCTTGGGTATCTCATTTAAGTTTTGGCATTCAGTTATTTAGACTTTTGCAGCCGCAAAGCATTAATCACGACAGACAACGAACTCAGCGACATGGCCACTGCAGCAAGCATCGGGGTTAATAACAGCCCAGTCAATGGATAAAAAACACCCGCCGCAACCGGCACACCTAGGCCGTTATACACAAAAGAGAATGCCAGGTTCTGCTTCATGTTCTTCACGCCCAGTTTTGCCATATGGATCGCATCGGCTACACCGCGAATATCACCTTTGACCAAAGTCACCTGAGCCGTCTGTTTGGCAATATCGGTACCATTGCCCATCGCCACACCGACATTGGCCTGGGCAAGAGCCGGTGCATCATTAATGCCATCGCCCGCCATTGCCACAACTTTGCCTTGAGCCTGATATTTCTTAACCAGATCTAATTTTTCAGTCGGGGTACAGTTGCCATAAACCTGCTGAATGCCCAGCTCAGCCGCGACTAACTTGGCATTCTGTTCATGGTCACCGGTCGCCATTACCACTTCAATGCCATCGGCAATCAGCTGATCAATCACCTGATGGGCATTGTGTTTAATCGCATCATGAATGGAGATATAGGCCAACACCTGCTGCTCATTGGCCAGGAAACTGATCACATTACCGCTCTCGCGCTCAGCATTCAGCTTCACTTGAGCATGTGCAGAAAGCTGCAAACCCAACTGATCAATCAGCTTTTGACTGCCCACATACAGGGTTTGACCCTCAATTTGCCCTTTCACCCCAAAACCGGTGACATCTTCAAAATCACTGACTTTCAGCAATTGTTCATGCGGAACCAGCCTGGTTAAAGTCTGTGCAATCGGATGGGTTGAATACTGTTCAATCGAGGCAATCCATTGTTCCACCTGCGTTTGCTGGGCTTTATCTGAAAGCAGTTTAATCTCTTTCAGGCTCGGTTTACCTTCAGTCAAGGTTCCGGTTTTATCGACAATTAAAGTGGTGACTTTGCTTAAGGCCTCAATCGCTTCTGCATCTTTAAACAGCACGCCCTTTTGCGCTGCCCGCCCTGTGGTGGCCATCACCGACATCGGCGTTGCCAGCCCTAAAGCACATGGACAGGCAATAATCAGTACTGCCACTGCACACATCAGCGCCAGATCAAACTGAGCTTTGCCAAAGAGCATCCACGCCATAAAGGTCAACACACTAATCGCCAGAACAATCACCACAAAATATTTGGCAAATACATCGGCCAGTTTTTGTAACGGCGCTTTGGAACGCTGTGCTTCCGCCACGGTCTGAATCATTTTCGCCAAGGTGGTATTGGCACCCACTGCCGTGGTTTGAATACGGATACTGCCCTGCTGGTTCACCGTACCGCCAATCACTCGGTCATCAACTTCTTTTTTCACCGGAACAGGTTCACCAGTCATCATGGCTTCATCGACATAGGTTTTGCCTTCCACCACAATGCCGTCGAGTGGAATCTGGTCCCCTGAAGAAATCTGCAGGATATCGCCCTGTTTCACCATGCCAATATCCACTTCAACCACCTGATCATGCTGCACCAGTTTTGCGGTATGCGGTTGCAGTTTCAGCAAGGATTTAAGTGCGTCTGCAGTTTTGGCACGGGCTTTCAGTTCCATGATTTGCCCGAGCAAACTCAAGGACACAATCATACAGGCCGCTTCATAATACACGGCAACCCCATGACCGGTTTTGGCCTGCATCGGGATCAGGGATGGAAAAACCGTCGCCACAAGACTGTAAATAAATGCCGCCAGCACTCCGACACCAATCAGGCTCCACATGTTCAGGTTGCGGGTTTTATAGGAAATCCAGCAACGCTCAATAAAAGGTTTTCCTGCCCAAAGGATGACGGGAATAGACAACACCAGTTCAATCCACGGCTGAATATGCTGCGGAATAAAGGCATGAATATGCGAACCCATGGCCAGCGCAAAGACAATTAAAGTCAGTGGCAACGTCATCCAGAAGCGACGGCTGAAATCGACCAGCTCAGGATTGGGGGCATCATTTAAGCTTGGCTGCATCGGCTCCAATGCCATGCCACAGATGGGACAGGTTCCCGGCCCTTTCTGCACAATTTCAGGGTCCATCGGACAGGTATAGTCCATATCTTCCGCGCCTTCTGGCACAGGTCGCTGGTCTGCCGGAAGCAGATAAAACTCGGGGTCGCCTTTAAATTTTTCCAGGCAGGACGGGTTGCAGAAATAGTAAGTTTTCGCCTGATACTCTGTTTTTAAATCGGTTGAAGTATCCACCGACATGCCACACACAGGATCAATTTCTGAACTCTGTACTGATGCAGGATGAGTTCCGCCACAGCAGCTGGATTTTTTTTCTGCAACGGCCGCTTTTGCTGTTGAACCGCAGCAGGAAGATGCTGTTGGCTGAGTCTGCACATATTGCTCAGTCTGCTGGTTAAATGCAGTCAAACAGCGTTCTGAACAGAAATAATAGTCTTTTGATTCAAACTGGCTGTGCCATTTAGAATCGGTTTTCACCTGCATGCCACAGATGGGATCGACCGTTGTTTCACTCACTTGCTCTACGGTTTGCGCTTTGGTTCCCGCACAACAGCCTGAGGATTGCGCTACTGCTGGTTGATTTTGCGAACCACAGCAAGACTTTTTTTCATCTGCTTTTGGTTTAGATGCACAACCGCAGCCCGAAGCTTTAGGTTTATTTTTTTCTAAATACTGTTCCGGATTGGCCTGAAATTTATCCAGACAGCCCTGACCGCAAAAATAATAACTTTTATCTAAATAGGTAGTGTGCGGCTTGGATAAATCTGTCACGGTCATGCCACAGACAGGATCAATATATTGCTCTGCTTCAACCTTTTGATTGCCACAACACGAACTGGATGATGCAGCAGCTTTTGCCCGACTGGCACAGCCACAGCCGGAAGCTGGCTTGTTTTGCTGCTGAAGGTATTGCTCAGGAGAATTGATAAATTTCTGTTTGCAGCCATGGCAACAGAACAAATATTTTTTCCCCTCAAATTCAAAAGCATGTTCCGAATGCTCAGACACATTCATTCCACATACTGGATCAACTGTTACTAATTCAAGAGCTGAATTCTGTTTTGCACAGCAGGAAGATTTTTGTTGCTCATTCATCCGACTCACCTGTTTTATTCTTTCATTGTGTTAGCATAAAGTCTGTACCCAGGTACAGAGTCAAGTCATTTGAGGATATTTTATGCTCACCATCGGAAAACTGGCCAAACACTGTCATGTCAATGTCGAAACCATTCGCTATTATCAGCGCATCGGTTTAATGCGCGTACCTGAATCCACGCAGAGCTACCGCTATTACAACGACAAAGACATTGAAACCTTAAGCTTTATTCAAAAAGGCAAAGATGCAGGCTTGCAGCTCAGTGAAATACAGGAATTACTGCAACTTCAACTCGAAGACCGTGAACAGGTAAGGCATGTCATAGAGCAACGCCTGGAAAAAATTGACCAAAGGATTCAGGAATTGCAGGCACTCAAAACCCGTTTAAGCAGCTGGGTGGATGAATGTAAAACCACCAGTGAAAGCGGCTGCCCGATTTTGAAAGAGCTGAAAAACAGTTAAACTGCTTTATAAGATGAATATTTATCTATTTTTTGGGAACAAATAAAAGATGTCTGTGGATTTAAAAGTTTTACGCAAGCAACTTCGACATCAGCGCAGAGCAGTTTCCAGCTTTCAACAAAAACAGGCACAACAAAAAGTACTTCAGCAACTGATCCGGCTCAAACATTTTCAGCATGCAAAAAAAATTGGTGTGTATCTGCAGGCTTTTGGAGAGATTCATACCAGACAAATTATTGAATACTGCTTTAAAAAGCATAAGCAGGTCTATCTGCCGATGATTTGCAGCATGAACCAGCAATTGCACTGGGTCAAAATTACGCAACAACAATACCGGAACAATCAGTTTTCATATCATCCCTTGGGCATGAAAGAACCGATGGCCGGGCGTGGGGCGCATGTTTCGACGCTGGATTTTTTAATTATGCCTTTACTGGCTTGTGACCTCTATGGCACACGTATAGGCATGGGTGGCGGTTTTTACGACAAAACCCTGGCCAGTGCACCCCATAAGCCCTATCGGCTTGGTCTTGCACATGACTTTCAATTGATTCCATTCCGCCTGCATCGCGAAACCTGGGATCAACCTCTGGATGCCTTACTTACCCCAGCAAAATATCTACATTTTAAGCGTTGAATTGGTATTTTTGACTGATAGGAATATTTTAAAATCACATATTTACTCATTTTTTATACATTTTCATTTGCCCTGCCCTTGTAATTTTTAAAATACACTTCACTATAAAAATATGGCAACACCATTGTTACTCATTAGGAGTGCCCATGTCTGAAATTATTATGAATCAAGAAACCTTAGATGCACAGGTTCCAAGCGTATTACCACTTTTAGCGCTACGAGATGTGGTGGTTTATCCACACATGCAAATTGCGTTATTCGTAGGTCGTGAAAAATCGATCAAAGCAGTTGACGTGGCCCGTAACAGTGACAATCTCGTATTTGTAGTTGCACAACAAGATTCTCTTACAGAAGAAATTGATCACGACAACTTATATCAATACGGTACTGTCGCGAAGATTGTGCAAGTTGTGAATCATGAAAATGATGAAAACTGTATAAAGGTACTCATTGAAGGCTTACACCGTTCCAAGCTAGTCAAAATCATCGACCATGATGAATACTTATCAGCCGAACATGCCATTAGCCCAATGACCGTGAATGTTGCGGCGGCCTCTCAAGCGACACGTGTGCAAGAACTGCGAACTTTATTTGCCCAGTATGCAGAAGCCAAATTACGTAATGCACGTGAATTGATTACTGCTGCAAATAAAATCGATGACTTGTTGCAACTGTTGTTCTTTGTGGCCACCCGTGTGCCCTTGAACATCGATATCAAGCAAAAGTTCCTGGAACACGATGACTTTGAAGCACATCTGACTGAGCTCATGACTTATTTGCTGCAACAGTCTGAAGAACAGCAGATCGAACAAACCTTGCATGACTCGGTAAAACGCCAGATGGAGAAAAACCAGCGCGAATATTTCCTGAATGAAAAAATGAAGGTGATTCAGCGCGAGCTTTCCGACATGAATGGCGGTGCTGAAGATGATGTCGCAGAAATTGAACGTCGTCTGGAAGAAGCCGATTTACCGGAACACGTGCGTAAAAAAGCCGAATCTGAATTCCGTAAGCTCAAAGCCATGCAACCGGCTTCAAGTGAAGCTGCTGTGGTGCGCAATTATATCGAGGCGATTTTAGATACGCCTTGGAATAAAGCCAGCAAAGTCAGCATCAATTTGGCGAAAGCACAAGAGATTTTAGATGCCGATCACTACGGTTTAGATGAAGTCAAAGACCGTATTGTGGAATATCTTGCAGTACAATCTCGTGTGAAAAAGCTCAAAGGCCCGATTCTTTGCCTGGTTGGCCCTCCAGGGGTAGGTAAAACTTCACTTGGTGAGTCGGTTGCCAAAGCTACAGGTCGTGAATTTGTGCGTATGGCCCTAGGTGGCGTACGTGACGAAGCGGAAATCCGCGGTCACCGCCGTACTTACATTGGTGCGATGCCGGGTAAAATCGTGCAATCACTGACAAAAGTTGGCGTGAAGAATCCGCTGTTCTTGCTCGATGAAATTGACAAGATGGCACAGGACTACCGTGGCGACCCTGCTTCTGCCTTGCTTGAAGTACTGGATCCATCACAAAACAGCAAGTTCAACGATCACTACCTCGATCTTGATCTTGACCTGTCTGAAGTGATGTTCATCTGTACTGCAAACAGCATGAATATTCCTGAGGCTCTTTTAGACCGTATGGAAGTGATCCGTCTGCCGGGTTATACCGAAGAGGAAAAAGTCAATATTGCCGAGCGTTATCTGGTTCCTAAAGCCATTAAAGACAACGGTTTGCGTGCAAAAGAATTGACCATTCATGAAGAAGCGATTCGTGACATCGTGCGTCGTTATACTCGCGAAGCCGGTGTGCGTAGCCTGGAACGTGAAGTGTCAAAAATTGCCCGTAAAGTGGTGAAAGAAGCGGTCAGCAAAAAAGCCAAAAACCTGCATATCGATGTCACTGCTGAAAACCTGTCTGATTACCTAGGCGTACATAAGTTCGACTTCGGTATGGCAGAAGAAGAAGCGCAAGTGGGTCGTGTCAATGGCTTGGCTTGGACTTCGGTGGGTGGCGAATTGCTTTCGATTGAAGTTGCAGCCGTAAAAGGTAAAGGTAAATTCATTACCACCGGTTCACTCGGTGATGTCATGAAAGAATCCATTACCGCTGCAATGACTGTCGTACGCACCCGTGCCGATGCCTTGGGTATCGAAGCTTCAAGATTTGAAGAAACCGATATTCATGTGCATTTGCCTGAAGGTGCAACACCGAAAGATGGTCCATCTGCAGGTTTGGCCTTAACCACTGCACTGGTTTCAGCCTTCACGGGCATTCCAGTTCGTGCTGATATCGCCATGACCGGTGAAACCAATCTGAGCGGTCGTGCAATGCGTATTGGTGGCTTGAAAGAAAAACTTTTAGCTGCACACCGCGGTGGCATTAAACTGGTATTCATCCCTCAAGAGAACGCTCGTGACCTGGTGGAAATTCCAGAAAATGTTAAAGCCGGCCTGGAAATCAAGACCGTGAAAAGCATTGATGAAATCTTGCCATTTGCCTTGGTTGAAGCGCCGAAACCGCTGGTGAAAGCTCCAATTGTTAAACCAATTGCAGAAGGCAAAGCAGCCCGTCATTAATTGTAATTTGCTACAAAAAAAGAGAGCTTCGGCTCTCTTTTTTTGTGTAAAAATTTGAAGATATTTATAAAGCATCAACTTGAAAAATCAGCAGCTCATCCCCAATTAATATTATAGAGACACAGATGCGCTGTAAGTTTCTAATTTATTTCTAGTTAGAAAGTTGTTAATAAGTTATGTGAATGGTCATCTACATCTCCAGGTGGATGACCTTTTGATCGCAGTCCCAGTATTCTATTCAGGGACTGCGTTTTTTATGGGTTTCTATTCATCAGCCTGCATCATTAAACTATAAGCCAGTCCATCGATCACCTGGGCCATTTTGGCAATATTTAGTGTTTTTAAGGTATCCGTGGCTCGATGATAGTGCTTGTTACGGAAATGACCCGTATCGGTAATCATCATCGCGGGAATATCAAGCTTCCAGTAATTCAGATGATCTGAAAATTCCATCCCCGTGATAAAGGACGGTGCCACCAGTCGTTGACATTCCAGGCGGTCCAGTATTCGCATCGATTCACAATATTTCGCACTCAAGTCATAGGATTGTATATTACTGACCGCTGCAATAAAGTTACCATGTTGCGGATAAACCCATTTCAGTCCAACAGGATATTCCTGCACCAGATTTTCATCAAAAAACCCGATCATCTCTAAAATATACACGCCCCGGATGTGGTCTTTTTGGGCTTGAATGGATTTTGCATGCACAAAACTGCCCATCTGTTCGGTCTTGAAAAATGGCGGCTCCTGCAAGGTATAAAACACAAATTCGACATTATGTGCCAGCTGGGATTTCTGCTGTACCAATATGCGCGCGGTTTCAATCACCCCGGCTACTCCGGAAGCATTATCATCTGCTCCCTGCTGCTCCCCAAACACGTCATAATGCGCACCGACAATAATTTTGTCGGAGTGACCTGCGGTTAAAGTACACACCACATTGCGGTAACCCAAACCATTGACCGCATAATTCTGATACTGGCAAGGGATGCCAAACAAACGCATTTGTTCTTTAATCCATGCGGAAACACGCTGTAATTCTTCTCTATTCTTATAATGGCGATGTCCCTGCGGGCCGATGATTTGCTCCAGATAAACCTTTAAATTATCGGTACTGGCAGGTGTTATGCTGGGTGATGCCCAAATTGAAGTATTCAACAAAAGCGTGCAAAGAAAAGTGCTCAACCATAAGCCTGAATTTTTATCCTTTTTTAATCTCATTGATTATTCGTCCTCTCTTCTTATGCATATTCAATCCATTACTGAAGATTAAAGCAGCATCTCGCAAGGCTTTTCAATTGCAATTTGTTGCTCAAAAACAAGTAAAACCAGTTTTAGCGTTTATAATAAAGAGGACTCTCAAATCATCGAATCTTATGAAAATCCGTATTATTACCATCGGTCAAAAAATGCCAGCCTGGGTGCTCACCGGTTTTGAAGATTACTTCAAGCGTATCCAGCCTTTTGTGCAGACTCAAATTATCGAATTACCTATGGCAAAACGCGGAAAAAACGATTCTGAAGCCGATATCCTGAAATATCGCCAGATTGAAGGTGAAAGCATTCTGAATGCACTGAAACACAATGAAACCCTGATTGCCCTTGAAGTCGGAGGTAAAGAATTCAGTACTGAAAAACTGGCTGAAACCATGAAACAATGGATGCTCGAAGGGAATGATATGGTCTTGGCGATTGGCGGTCCGGATGGGCACTCCGAAGCGGTACGTAAGGCTGCTGCATGGCACTGGTCTTTATCCAAGCTTACCCTGCCTCACCCTTTGGTTCGCGTCATGCTGATCGAGCAGCTCTACCGCGCAATGAGCATCAACCATAATCATCCTTATCATCGGGCGGGTTGAACGGCTTCATCCCGCACTAGGTGATTTAAGCTGGACAATACCGTATCAGGCGAACCTATTGCCAAGCTTGGGTTATCCACCTGACCGGACCCTGCATTATTGTTCCAAAAAAGGAACAATATGTTGATATAAATTGTATTTATTTCATTTCTCTTTATTTGGCATCATAGCCTCAATCGATGTTATTTAAATTAGGCGCATCAACATGAATCTACAGACTTTACCCGGTTTATTTATTTCGCATGGATCACCCATGCTGGCGCTGAATCCGGAACAGGTTGGTCCTGCGTTGGAGCGATTGAGCTTAAACCTGCCTCGGCCTGAAGCCATTATTGTGATGTCTGCCCACTGGGAAAGTAATGCACTTGAGGTCAGTAGCAGTGTCCGCCCTGAAACCTGGCATGACTTTCGCGGTTTCCCGCCAGAGCTGTATGAAATACGCTATCCTGCACCGGGTCAGCCTGAACTCGCAGAAGAAATCCTGCATCTTTTAGCCAGTGCCGGCTTTGCTGCGCATGCCAATAGCACCCGCCCTCGGGATCATGGCGTGTGGATGCCATTGCTGCATATGTATCCTGCTGCCGATATTCCGGTGGTAGAAATTTCTTTTCCGATGAACATGTCTGCCGAAGATATTTATAAAATTGGCCAAACCCTGGCACCCTTGCGTGAAAAGCAGGTGTTGTTGATCGGTTCGGGAAGTATTACCCATAACCTGCGTGAACTGGCATGGCATGGTGAAGCCGCTACTGTGCCGGAATGGGCTTCTACATTCCGTAACTATGTGGTCAATAAGCTGAACCATAATGATTATGCTGCGGTACTGGACTGGCAAACCATTCCTTATATAGAGCGTAATCATCCAACCTTGGAACACTTTGCTCCATTATTCTTTGCCATGGGCACAGGTCACCGTTTTAGTATTGTGCATAGCAGTTTCAGTATGGGTTCTTTGGGTATGGATATTTATCGTTTCGATTAATTCATGGTTCTTGGACTTTTCACAAAGTATTTAAAAGAAATCTGCCCACCAATTCATAACTTTTTATTAGTAATTAACAAAATTATAGTTATGGATACATTTTGAAACCGAATTCACCAAAATGTATCCATATTTTATAAACGCTTATACTTTATTCTCTTAAAAATTTTCAAAACCAGATACTTTTAAAATGAAATTTAAACTTCTAGCAATTGCCCTTTTCCCTCTTACGCTTACCGCCTGTCAATCTGGCGATATACAAAAAGCTGGAGATGTCGCCATGTCTGTCTTACAACAACAAAATGCAGATCAAACGCTCAGTACTTATCAATGGAGTACAACTACAGGCACTGCACCAAAACCACTGCTACTGAATTTTGATCATAAAGGACATTTAAGTATTGCAACCAGCTGTAATGGCATGGGTGGTAGCTGGAAAGTCGAAAATAATCAGATTATTACCGGTAATCTAATCTCTACCCAGATGACATGTGAAGACTCAGCCATGCAGCAGGAAAAAGTTGCTACAGATTTATTTGCTAACCGCAAAGCACCGTTCATTCTAGATTTAAAAGATCCACAGCAACCAACATTAACCATAGTTTCAGCAACAGGTCAGAAATACATATTCACCGGCACCATGACGCCGGAAAGCAAATATCAAAGTCAGGCTGAAACCATTTTTCTGGAAATTTCACCTGAAACAAAACCATGTACTGGGGTTGCACCACAAACCTGTTTACAGGTTCGGGAGGTTAAATACAGTGAAAGCGGGATAAAAACCCAGGTCGATAAAGACTGGACTTTGTTCTATGACAAAATCGAAGGTTTCACCCATACCCCAAACGAACGCCAGATCATTCGTGTTAAACGTTATGAAATCAAGCATCCCGCTGCAGATCAGTCGAAATATGCTTATATCCATGACATGACCGTTGAACGCTCAACAGTGAAATAAATAGTTTATTCAAGACATAAAAAAACCGATGCCAAGGCATCGGTTTTTTTAAAGCTTAAACCAAGTCAGACTTAGAATACACCTTGAGCAAGCATGGCATCAGCTACTTTTACGAAGCCTGCAATGTTCGCACCGTCAACATAGTTCACAGTACCATCTTCTTTAGTACCGTATTTTACGCAGTTACGGTGAATTTCTTTCATGATCGCGTGTAAACGCTCATCAACTTCTTCGAAAGTCCAGCCTAAACGCAATGCGTTTTGTGACATTTCAAGACCAGAAGTGGCAACACCACCTGCATTCGATGCTTTACCTGGAGCATATAGGATTTTCGCTTCAACGAATTTCTCAACCGCTTCAAGTGTAGAAGGCATGTTTGCACCTTCAGCAACACAGATTGCGCCATTTGCAAGAAGTTTAGCTGCATCGTCTGCATCTAACTCGTTTTGAGTTGCACATGGAAGTGCGATATCACACTTGATACCCCAAGGACGTTGACCTTCAAGATATTCAAAACCGTGTTTAGACGCAAATTCTGAAATACGGCCACGTTTAACGTTTTTAAGTTCCATCACTTCTGCAAGAAGCTCATCAGTGAAACCATCTTTAACGAATACCGTACCCGCAGAGTCAGAAAGTGAAACCACTTTCGCACCCAGGAACATTGCTTTTTCAGCAGCGTATTGTGCAACGTTACCAGAACCAGAAATCGTTACGACTTTATTTTTGAAGCTGTCGCCACGAGTTTTCAGCATTTCCTCAGCGAAATACACAGTACCGTAACCTGTTGCTTCAGGGCGCGCCAATGAACCACCAAAAGTCAGACCTTTACCAGTGAATACACATGAAGTGTCATTGCTGAGTTTTTTCATCATACCGGCCATGTAACCCACTTCACGGCCACCTACACCGATATCACCTGCAGGGATGTCAGTATTAGAGCCAAGATGACGGTACAACTCGATAATTAATGCCTGGCAGAAACGCATGATTTCGCCTTCAGACTTACCTTTAGGGTCGAAGTCTGAACCACCTTTACCACCGCCCATAGGCAATGTAGTCAAGGCATTTTTAAAAGTTTGTTCAAAACCTAGGAATTTCAAAATTGAAAGGTTCACTGAAGGGTGGAAACGCATCCCCCCTTTAAATGGACCGATAGCTGAGTTGTACTGTACACGGAAAGCACGGTTTACGTGAGTTTGGCCTTGGTCATCTACCCATGAAACACGGAACTGAATCGCACGTTCAGGTTCTACAAGGCGTTCAAGTAATCCATGATCAGCATATTCTGGATTCTTTTCAATGAATGGCCAAAGGCTAGTCATTACCTCTTCTACAGCTTGTAGAAACTCTGGTTGATGTTGGTCACGTGATTTAACGTAGTTTAGGAAGTCGTTAAGGCTGTTGTATTTCAACGCTTAATCCTCAGCAGAAAATGGATCAAAATTGGTCAAAATTTCAATCAATGATATATTTTGGCGCAAAACATTAAATATCACTTGCACCCATTCAGCAATAGTTTTTTGAAAAAAACTTCAATTATCTATATAGAACATATATTTAATTATTAAGTCTTTTTTATTATATGTTAAATAACTTTTAGCTATATATCGGTGTAATATTTTGCCCGATATTAATGCATTTTCAGTCCCATTTTTGCGCACAGGAATTCTATGTAAAAACATGCTAGTATTGCTCTCCAGCACATTGTTTCGCGCTGCTTGCCCAGCACTCCCGGTTATACATGAACACTCAAATTAGCTTGATTCAAAAAATTGACGCCCTGCTGCCGCAAACACAATGCGGACTTTGCGGCCATCGCGATGGATGCCTGCCTTATGCAAAAGCCATAAGTGAAGGTGAAGAGGCCAATAAATGTGTACCTGGCGGACAACCCGTAGCTGATGCTTTGGCTGAATTGCTGGGTCGCCCAAAACTCAAAGCGGAAGAAAGTGTCTGGCCAATTCAAAGTGATGGCCGTCCGCAACGCATGAAAGCCATTATTCGTGAAGACGAATGTATTGGTTGCACCAAGTGCATCAGCGCCTGCCCGGTTGATGCGATTATTGGTTCAGGCAAGCTCATGCATAGCATTTTGACTGACCTGTGTACCGGTTGCGAACTCTGTATTCCGCCCTGCCCGGTCGACTGTATTGACCTGGTAGAAGACAACCACGTCGTGCCTTCAGAAGAGGCTCGCATTGCTGAACAAACCGACCTGCGCAACCGTTATTACGCGCATATTCAGCGTGAAGAAAAACGGCGTATCAATCGTAAGGGTCCTGTGGTTCGTGCCAATATTGATACCGCCTTGTTTGCCCAATTTTCAGCGCAAAGTGATTTGGTTCCTGAAATTCAAGTTGCGGAAAAAACACCTATAGCTGTCGTGAGCCATGATGCCGCAACCACCATTCAACTGGCAAAAATCCGCACTCAAATCAAAAAATTAGAAAAACAGCTCAGTGTTCGTGAAGACCTTCAAAAACGTGCCCTGCTGGATGATTTGCAACAGCAGCTGATGGTTTTGGGAGCCTCATGATGGCCATTAAAAACATGACTCGAAAGCAGATTCAGATTTTTTTTGAACGCTTACGTGAGCAAAGACCCAGCCCTAAAACCGAACTGAATTACAGCAGCCCTTTTGAACTTTTAGTGGCCGTGACACTTTCGGCTCAAGCCACCGATGTCAGCGTGAATAAAGCCACGGACAAACTGTTTCCGGTGGCCAATACCCCTGAAGCCATTTATGCTTTGGGCGTTGAAGGGTTAAAAGAATATATCAAGACCATCGGCTTATATAACGCCAAAGCCGAGAATGTCATTAAAGCCTGCAAGATGCTGATTGAAAAACACAACAGTGTGGTGCCCAGCAATCGGGCTGATCTGGAAGCATTACCGGGTGTGGGACGTAAAACTGCAAATGTGGTGCTCAATACCGCCTTTGGTCATCCCACCATGGCAGTCGATACGCATATCTTTCGGGTAGGCAATCGTACCGGTCTGGCTATTGGCAAAAATGTGCTTGAAGTTGAGCATCGGCTGGTCAAAGTCATTCCCAAGGAATTTATTGTCGATGCCCATCATTGGCTGATTTTGCATGGTCGTTATACCTGTATTGCACGTAGGCCGAAATGCCATGAATGTGTGGTAGCGGATGTCTGCAACTGGCCAGATCGTTTCGAATTCGGTGCGGCACGTCGCATTGCGGTCAAAAACCTTGAAGCTGAGCTTTAAGTTCAGCCGGGTTGAATTAATCAGCCGTTTATTTATTTTTTTCTTGTTCAGCTTTTTCCTGGTCTCGTTTTTGTTGTTCTCGTCTTTGTTGGTCATGTTGCGCCTGTAATTTCGGGTGCAATTGACGCTGAGGTGCTTGAGCTGCATTTTCTGCCCGTTCCTGTTGGCGTACTTTTTTAAGCATCTTGAAACTGACATAGAACAAAGCAAACAATACTGCCAGAAATACGACCATTAACCCTAATACAGCAAATTTCACAGCAGTGTCCTTTTTGAGAGCATAATAAAAAGAGCCCTAATATGACTTAGGGCTCTTCGATTGTCAAAAGCATCGAAATACGATTATTTTGATTGGTCCAGAATAGCAAAAAGATCAGTTTGAACTTCTTCAATTGGACGCAGACCATTTAACTTGTCATAAGTCGGTGCATTTTCACCCGATGCTGCGCGACCTTGGTAGAAACCTACCAGCTGTTCAGTTTCAGTGTGATAAGAACCTAAACGTTTACGGATGGTTTCTTCCTGGTCATCAGGACGCTGAACCAGGTCTTCACCCGTTTCATCATCTTTACCTTCCACCTTAGGCGGATTGTAAACCACATGGTAAACACGGCCAGATGCCGGGTGCTGACGGCGACCAGAAAGACGTTTTACGATTTCTTCGTCTGGAACATCAATTTCAATCACGTGATCAATGTTGATGCCTTCATTTTCCAAAGCTTCTGCTTGAGGAATGGTGCGAGGGAAACCATCAAAAATGCAACCGTTTACACAATCAGGTTGAGCAATACGTTCTTTTACAAGACCGATGATAAGCTCGTCTGATACCAGACCACCGCTTTCCATCACGCTTTTAGCTTTAAGACCTAATTCAGTACCTTCACGAATTGCAGCACGGAGCATATCACCGGTTGAAATTTGTGGGACATTGTAGCGCTTACAGATCAACTGAGCTTGTGTACCTTTACCTGCTCCAGGTGGTCCGAGTAATATAATGCGCATAAAAAAACATCCTCATTTAACAAATATATGTGATGCGTTTGCATGACAAATCTCTCTATTCGTCATGTAGTCCAGCATCTAATTATAAGAAAGCCACAAACAAATGTATTGTACCCGCTATAAATCCGGTTACGCCACCCAAGACAATCAGAATCCATTCATCTTCCTGAAAGGCAGGACGTAACAGATTCTGAAACTCTCTTGGTGTCAACTCGCGAATACGGTCTCTAAACATTTGATAGATTTTCTGTGCACGGCTCGCATTAAAGGCCGGGTCGCATACAGGCACCATCGTAATTTCAATCGAGCGATCGATCAAGTCCGTCTTGAGTTTTGCATACTCTTTTGGTCCTAAAGACAGCTGCAAAGAGGTCCGAACAATCGGAGTTTCCATAATTTCGTTGATATGGCGTTTAACGATACGGCGAGTTTTATCTTTCTTCCCACCATACATCATCTCGGTCATAATGGATTTTAACGTAATCAGGTCTTCTGTGACCACTCGCGCAAAAACATCGGAAACTTCATCCTGACGTTTCATGAAGGCACCCTGGATATTATAGGTGCCAATACGCGGAATCACCGGTTTGATCCAAGGAAACTGGCGGTTTTCGGTGCGCGCAAAAAACTGCGGATAGCGAATATAATGCGGTTCCAGCGGATTAAACACCATCCAGATGGCAATCCAGTTGGTCAAAAAACCCCACACCGCTGCCCAGAAAGGAACCGTCCAGTGCCAAGGCACCACAAACCAGACAATCATCTGGAATATACCAAAGAACATTCCAATTAATGCACTGATATGCCAGATAAAGTTGATTTCCTTACGCCCCACCTTAAGAAACATGTTTACCATTAAACGGCGATCACCTTCCATTTGGCGCACCACCATTTCACGCATGTCCACAAGTGACTCGACGTTCATGGTCAGCTCGGTCACCAGCTCCCTTAAAATACCCGGCAGCTGTTTATGCGCTTGGGAATAGATACGGCGTTTAATCGAATACGGCAAGTTTTCCCAAAGTACGGCATTACGGTCAATCATCATTTCATCAATCAGATGTTCAAGTTCAAACCCGACCTGCTCACCGATGATCCGTGCCATATCTTCAGGATCCATGGCATCCAGAAATTCACGCAAAGAACCCAGTTTCGACAATGTATTGTCTGTGATAATCCCTGAAATGCGACCGGCTTTACGTGGCACAATCCCCTGCCAGCCCACAGGCAGCGGACCTACATGGAATCCCCAAAACGTCAGGGGATAAAATACCATTTTCAGCGCCATCCACACATGCGCCCAAGTTACAAAAGCTGTCACAGGAATGATGCTAAGTACTGCCCAGAAATCAGGGCGATTCAAGAAGGTTTGCCACAATTCGTTGACGTACTCAAACATGCACGATATCCATATTTAATTTTTTAATCACAAAATACTTAATTGTAAAAACTGACTATTTTCACTATATACCGACACTTAGAGTATAGGAAAATTGTAGCATGGGTTCTGTTTCTGCAATCACTTCGCCATATTGGTCCGTCATCTTTTCACCAGCGCCGATACCAATACTAAAACTGCTAATTCGTTCTTTACTAAGCAATACATAGGCCAAATCTACACCGGCTCCCAGTCTTGCTTCGTATTCATTATTGATGTGTTTGCTTTCAATATGTCCTGCATAGACACCCACGTAGTAACCGTTTTTATCTTTTCCGGTGAGATAGTAAGGATAACGAAACCCGACCTGAGCACCGGCATTATAGTCATCATTATAAAACACACCCGCTTTTGCATAAGCGATGCCATAAGGATTCACCCATTCTGCATTCAAATGAAGAAGCTTTTGGGTAAATCCAACCCCGACATTCCATGTTTTAGCACTGTCTGATGTCAATTTCGCTTCAGGTGAATATGGATTGTCTTGTGCATGAGCAATATTTGCCAGCGCAAAAAAAGCCAGCAAAGGATACACTTTTGTGATTATTTTCATCGTTGTCCCTAAATTTTATTTTTTAATACAGTCCTTTTTTTTGAATTTTGACTTTAGCAGAATTATCAGAACTCTTATATACTTCACTTTACAATTTTAATGTCTGTAAAGTCAAAGTTTAAGCTAAACCCGTCCACCAGTTCACCGGAACAAATATCAAAAAATGCTGACTTGCGTTAGAATGTGCCACCAGATTTTTTCACTCCCCTGTATGTAAGTCGATCGCGTATGAAGCAGCACTTTCCTTTAAAAAATGTTCAACAAGAAAAGCGCATTTATCGCAATCGGGTTTTTATCTCCATCGGGATCGTGGCTTTCTTTCTGCTCCTGCTTGTTGCCCGTTATGCCTATCTGCAAATCGTGCATTATAATGAATTTTCAACGGCTTCAGACCAGAACCGTATCCGCCTGCAGCCTTTGGCACCTGCGCGCGGCTATATCTATGACCGTAACGGTATTTTGCTGGCAGACAATTATCCGGTCTTTTCTGCAACCATGTCTCGGGCCGATGTGCAGGACATTGACGACACCGTAAAGCGCCTCACTCCCATTTTAAGCCTGACGCAAGAAGATATTGACCGTTTTAGCAGCCGCATCAAGACCTCTAAAAAAACCGAACGCGTATCGCTCAAATTAAATTTAAACGAAACCGATATTGCCAAATTTAGCGAAGTCAAATTTCAGTTTCCCGGGGTCAATATTGAAACCCAAATGACCCGCTATTATCCGCATGGCGACCTGTTTGCCCATGTAATCGGTTATGTGGGGCGTATTAACGACAAAGAATTAAAATCGATTGATAAAGACTTATATGCCGGCACCAACCTGATTGGTAAAATCGGGGTGGAGAAATCTTATGAAGATCTGTTGCATGGCTTGCCAGGCAATGAATCTGTCGAAGCCGATGCTCACGGTAACGTATTACGCAATTTAGGTCGTAAAGAGCCGGTACGCGGGAATGACTTGTACCTTTCCATTGACTATGGCTTGCAGGTCACAGCAACCGAGCAGCTGGCGGGTCGTCGTGGTGCCATTGTGGCGCTGAATCCGAAAACAGGGGAAATTCTGGCCCTGGTTTCCAGTCCAAGTTTTAACCCGAATTTATTTGTGACCGGGATTAGCAATACCGACTATAGCGCGCTACGGGACGACCTTGACCAGCCGCTGTATAACCGTGCTGTGCAAGGGGCCTATCCTCCAGGTTCAACCATTAAACCGATGTTTGGTTTAGGTGGGCTGCATTACAATATCGTGGATTGGAACACCGCCATTTCAGACCCCGGGTATTTTTCTTTACCCGGCGATTCGCATAAATTCCGTGATTGGCGCAAATCAGGTCATGGCACGGTCAATCTGCATAAAGCTCAAGTGGTTTCTTGTGATACCTATTATTATATTTTGGCCTACCGCATGGGCATTGAAAAAATGAATGCCTGGATGCGCCAATTTGGCTTTAGTGAAAAAACTGGCGTCGATTTACCTAGTGAAAGTACCGGTTTGTATCCAAACCCGGACTGGAAAATGCGGACCCGTAAGAGCAAATGGCTAAAAGGTGAAACCATTTCCGTCAGTATCGGACAAGGTGCCTTTACTGCAACGCCGCTGCAACTGGCCATGGCGACCGCGATTACGGCAAATCAGGGTGCGCATATTACCCCGCATGTACTGCGTGAAAGTCACGGCGCCAAACCTTTTCACATGCGTAATGCACCTGATGGCAAAATCCAGTTTAACGGCAAACCGGAAGACTGGATTAAAATGCGCGATGCCATGGTTGATGTCATCGAATCTGGTACAGGACGTGGCATCCGTACCCCGCTGTATCACATTGCAGGAAAAACCGGAACCGCACAGGTCAAGAGTATTGCCCAGGGCAAAAAATACAACGAAGCATTATTAACCGAGCGTCAACTTGACCATGGTTTATTTGTCGGTTTTGCCCCGGCCGAAAATCCTGAAATTGCGATTGCGGTCGTTTGGGAAAACGGTAAACACGGGGGCTCCGCAGCTCAGCTGGCTCGCCCTATGTTTGATTACTGGTTATATACCCGTAAAAAGAATCCAATCCTTCCGGCAGCGCATCAAATTAGTGGCGGCTTAATGACTGCCGGCATCAAACCGGGTGAATTGCCAAGTGGCACGGTACCCGCAGGCACGGCGATCAATACTCAGACCAGTGCAACAGCAGCGCCACAGCAGGTTCCACAAGCTGCCTCAGGTGCACAACCCGCAGAAGCTGAAGGTGAATGATCTATGAAAAATCAACTCCGTATTATTGGTGGTGAATGGAAACGCCGTCAGCTTCCTTTTGCCAGTATTGAAGGCTTACGCCCTACCCCCGACCGTGTCCGTGAAACTTTGTTTAACTGGCTGATGTGGGATATTCAAAATGCACAGGTTCTCGATATCTGTGCCGGCTCAGGCGCCTTAAGTTTTGAAGCATTATCACGTGGTGCAGCACAGGTGGTCATGATTGAACCGAATCGCACTCAGGCTGCTTTTTTGACAGATAATTTGCAGTTGCTGAAAGTGACCAGCCAACATGCCAAACTGAAAGTCGCCACGGCACAGCAAACCCTACCCACCCTGAAACAATCTTTTGACCTGGTTTTTTTAGATCCGCCTTATAGTCTGGATTTATGGGAAGAACTTGCCCGGCTTGCTGACCCGCTGATTAAAGACCGTGCATTTATCTATGTTGAGGCCGATCGCGAGTTAAACCAGCTTAAACTCCCCGCTTCCTGGCAACAGATTAAACAAAGCAAGGCGGGAACTGTCCGTGCAGGACTGTATCAAAAAAATGCATCCTGATTAAAAATAAAAAAAGGATTCCTGAATGGAATCCTTTTTTGTCAAATGAAGTCAGTCAATTTAAGATCGATAATAAATCGATTAACGACCATAACGCCAGTCCCGGTCATCTCTATCATGATCCCAGTCCCGACGGTCTTTGTTGCCCCAGTCCCGGTCACCATGATGGTGTCGGTCATAGTGTCCGTTACGGTCTCGATGATCATCATAATCATCATCATAAGGATCTAGGACACAGCCAGTTAATGACACTGCCAATACAGAAAGCAAGAGCACTTTTTTCATCATTTTCGTCACCTCTTTACGGCGTATTCTCAGTATTAGCGGGTTTGATGAAGAGCGATAGGATTGCGTGTTAGATTCTTGTAGCCATTTATGTATTTTTTTATTCACAGGAACAATTTCTGTAATGAAAGCTGAAGCGGCGTTATACAAAGTTCTCCTTAGATTTGCAGAAATACTGCTAAATAGGGGCTTGGTTTTTTGGCTTATGTTTTTAATACTACTGACTTTTCGTCTGTACCTATTTCTATGACCTGGTTGTTATTTATTGTTGGGGCCATGGTCGCAGGTTTTGTGCAGGGACTGACCGGCTTTGCCTTTGCCTTAATCGCCATGTCATTCTGGGTGTGGGCGCTGCCTCCGCAAATTGCTGCGCCCCTGGTGGTCTTTGCTTCGGTATGGAGCCATATCATTTCGTTGTCCAATGAACAGAAGCATCCACATCTGAACAAAACCCTGGTATTGCCTTATTTGATTGCCGGGCTGATTGGCGTACCTTTAGGCACCTATTTGCTGCATATTATTCAGCCCGAAACCTTTAAAGTGGTTTTAGGCATTTTTTTGCTGTTGTGGTGCCCGGTGATGTTTTTCAGTCCGGCATTTCCACGGCTGCAACAGTCGGGAAAACTGGCAGATAGCCTGGTAGGATTTCTCGGTGGAATTCTGGGTGGTTTAGGCGGTTTTTGCGGTTCATTGCCATCTGCCTGGGTCATGCTGAAAAATCTATCCAAACAGCAACAGCGTTACGTTTTACGACACTTTAATTTTGGCATTCAGCTATTTACGCTACTGGCCTATTTACTGCAAGGCACGCTTGTCATCCAGCTCTGGCCTTATATGGCAATTTTGCTGATCAGCGTCAGTTTTCCCGCCATTCTAGGGGCAAAATTATTTTATAAAATTTCGGAAACCCAATTTAAGCATACAGTTTTAAGCCTTTTATTTGCTTCCGGCGGCTTCCTGATTTTCAATACACTGCTGTAAGGTTGATTTCTGGTTTACACAAATCACTTACATATGTTGAGATATTGCAGGTCTATTGATCCATAACAACTGATCAAACGCCCCATAAATCTCATTTAAACAAAAAATGCCCAATCAGTCGGACAGATCAAATTTATCGGCAGGAAAACTTTATACAATAACTTAATCCCACCATCAATTTTCCTAGAAATGAGAACCTTGATTTTATTAGCAGGAATAATTCTACTCTCTGGCTGCTCTCTCGGCACTTCTCGCGAGCTTAAACATGCAGAAAAAATGCTTGCAGATTTTCAGTGCAATAAAATTGAAAGTGCACAAATGGCGCATAGTTCGATTACCTCTTATCATGAACAGGCACTTACCTCTAGCCGCCAGAAAGCCGAATCTTATATCAAGAGTTATAAAGATGGAGATGAGTTATTTAATCTGCCATTAACAGAAGTCATTGAGGAACAATATTATATTTATCAGGAAGCTTGCCAGCATTTAGGCGGGATTAGTCCGGCACAAAATCAATAATTTTTTAAGCAAAAAGTCAAACCCCATACTTACTGAGCCATCATATGCAGCGAGCCAAGATTTGCTATCTGCATCTCTTGGCTTCGCTTAAAAATGACAATGAACTCGGTTTTTCCAGTTAGGTTTCAGGGTAATAACGTGTATCCACGCTAAACTGTTCTGGAAATTTGGCATGAATTTGTGCATAAAAAGCCATAATTTCAGCCATATCTTTTTCATAGTCGCCCGTAGGATAAACAATTTTACCCACCCCGGTTTTCTTCTTGGCATAATCCATATAAGCCAATGCGATGGGCACCCCGGCATTGATTGCCACATGGTAGAAACCGGTTTTCCATTGTTCCTGTTTGGCACGCGTTGCTTCCGGTGTGACCAGCATCACCAGTTTTGGATGGGTTTTAAATAAATCCGACATCACTTGAACCATGCTTGGACGTGGTTCCCCTTCTTTTTTGGCTGTGCGGTCAATCCCGATTCCGCCCATTGCACGTACAAATGGACCAAAAGGAAATTTCATATAACTGTCTTTAATGGTAATACGGACGTTGACGCCTAAGGCCTTGAGTGCCAGACGTGCATATAAGGCATCCCAGTTGCTGGTGTGCGGTGCAGCAATCATGACACATTGATCCAAGTCAAGTGGCCAATGATTATCGATTTCCCAGCCCATCATTTTTAAACCTTGTTCAGCTAATTTTTCAAACACTTGCCGCACCGACACCTATATAAAGTGCGCAGATTTTAACAAGGTGGCTGAAATATAAAAGTGCAATATGACCAATAATTAATCAATTAATATATAAATGTATAACTTTAGAGTTCAAATAAAATAGGTAAAGTTGCCGTTTTATTTTTGCCGAAATTTTAGCTTGGCAAGCTTACACCCAAGTTGCCTATTCAAATCCATACAAAATAGATATAACAAAGCCATAACAAGATGAACATTTAATTGATCTGCATTTTTACGTATTTTTTAAAGCTCTATGAGCCAAAAGGACAATATCGTGAAAAAAATAATATTCATCCTGTCATTAACGACTCTGGCTTTAGCTGGGTGCAGCAAACCCAAAACCGATACTCATGACAGCAATACAGCACCTGATCAGCCCATGACTCAAACCACCCCATCAGCCGCCACCACCGCTCAACCCACCTCAGCTATAAGCGATACGGCAGAAACATCTCTGGATTGGCCTGGTGTATATAAAGGGGTTTTACCCTGCGCCGACTGCGAAGGTATTGAAACCGAACTGGAATTAAAGGCAGATAAAACCTATGAATTGACCCAGGAATACTTGGGTAAAGGAAAAGACAATGAATTCAAGGTAAAAGGAAGGTTTAGCTTTGATGCTAATCAACCCTCCATGATTAGCCTGGACCAAGCGGGAGAAAATCGTAATTTTTTTGTCGGTGAAAACTTTGTTGAAGCACGTGATATAAAATCTGGAAAAGTTATTGATTCTAAAATGAATTATAAATTACAAAAAAATCTTAAATAATTTCTATTTAAACCTTTGTCTTTAGGCACTTAAAAAAGTCTGAAAATTAAAAACGACAAATATGCAAATGAAGATAGAGAATCAGAAACTTATACGCGATGGAATGGCATTCATGACTCAATCAGCATCTATAACTACAGATAGATACATCAGAATACCTGGTTTTTGTTGATGGCTTAAGAAATTTCAGCTTTGACGTATATGATCAGGATGAACTCGAACTTTCATTCATCAGTTGAATGGAAAGTGAATAAAAAATCCCCGCAAAAGCGGGGATTTTTTAAGATCAAATGATCAGTATGAATTACATCATACCGCCCATTCCACCCATGCCGCCCATATCAGGCATAGCAGGTTTATCTTCAGGGATATCTGTGATCATGCATTCAGTGGTTAGCATTAAAGCAGCTACAGATGCAGCATGCTCAAGTGCAGAACGGGTTACTTTTGCAGGGTCAAGAATACCCATCTCAAGCATATCGCCATATTCACCAGTTGCAGCGTTATAACCGAAGTTGCCTTCGCCATTTTTCACAGCATTGATGACTACAGATGGTTCGTCGCCCGCATTCGCTACGATTTGACGAAGTGGCGCTTCAATCGCACGACGTAAAATGTTGATACCTACATTCTGGTCATCATTACCGCCTGTCACACCTTCAAGTGCTTTAGCAGCACGTACCAGTGCAACACCACCACCAGCAACTACACCTTCTTCAACCGCAGCGCGAGTTGCATGAAGCGCATCGTCTACACGGTCTTTTTTCTCTTTCATTTCAACTTCAGTTGCTGCACCAATTTTGATGACCGCAACACCGCCAGCCAATTTAGCAACGCGTTCTTGAAGTTTTTCTTTGTCATATTCAGAAGTCGATTCTTCAATTTGCGCACGGATTTGTTGAACACGTTCAGCAATCTGGTTCGCATCGCCAGCACCGTCTACAATCACGGTGTTTTCTTTAGAAACCGTGATTTTATGTGCAGTACCCAAGTCTTGAAGTGTCGCTTGCTCTAAAGACATGCCCACTTCTTCAGAGATCACAGTCGCACCAGTCAAGATTGCGATATCTTGCAGCATTGCTTTACGACGGTCACCGAAACCAGGTGCTTTCACCGCACATACTTTAATGATGCCACGCATGTTGTTCACAACTAGAGTTGCCAACGCTTCGCCTTCAACATCTTCAGCAATAATAAGAAGCGGCTTGCCAGTTTTAGCAACAGCTTCAAGTACAGTAATCAATTCGCGGATGTTGCTGATTTTTTTGTCTACAAGAAGAATGAACGGATTTTCAAGTTCAGCTGTTAACGTATCTTGTTTGTTGGCGAAGTACGGCGAGATATAACCGCGGTCAAACTGCATACCTTCAACTACGTCTAAAGCGTCTTCGAAGCCTGAACCTTCTTCAACAGTAATTACGCCTTCTTTGCCCACGCGTTCCATAGCTTGTGCAATCAGTTTACCCACTGTTTCATCAGAGTTGGCAGAGATTGAACCCACTTGTTCAATGGCTTTAGTATCAGAAGCAGGTTTTGCAGTAGCTTTAATGTTTTCAACTACAGCTTTTACTGCAAGGTCGATACCGCGTTTCAAGTCCATCGGGTTCATACCCGCAGTCACTGACTTGATCCCTTCGTTCAGGATTGCTTGAGCCAATACAGTTGCAGTTGTTGTACCGTCACCTGCGATGTCATTAGTTTTTGAAGATACTTCACGAACCAGTTGCGCACCCATGTTCTCAAATTTGTCTGCCAGTGAAATTTCTTTCGCTACAGTTACACCATCTTTAGTGATGTGTGGTGCACCAAAAGAACGGTCGATCACAACGTTACGGCCTTTAGGACCTAAAGTCACTTTTACCGCATCTGCAAGTACGTTTACACCTGCAATCATTTTAGCGCGAGCTGAATCACCAAATTTTACGTCTTTAGCTGACATGGTTTACTCCAAATATTTTAATTTTCAATAAGCTGAATAAATAATCAGGTCTGAATTTTCCGGCTCAGGATTAACCTTCAAGCACAGCTAAAATGTCAGACTCTTTCATAATAAGAAGTTCTTCGCCTTGTACTTTTACCGTTGTACCTGCATAAGTACCAAACAATACTTTGTCGCCAACTTTTACATCTAAAGCACGCACACCGTTGTCAGTAATCTGGCCATTGCCTACTGCAATGATTTCACCTTGAGCCGGTTTTTCAGCAGCAGAACCTGGAAGCAAAATACCGCCAGCAGTTTTAGTTTCTTCTTCAACACGACGAATAACTACGCGATCATGTAATGGACGAATGTTGCTCATTGGAAACTCCATCAGACTAAGTCTTTTATTAGTGAAGTAATGATGACTTTGTTATTCCATCGGTCATCATCAAATAATTTCGATGACACTTTTGTGGGGATGGAAAAAAACGCTTCAAGGGGCAAGCAAAAAAAAATTGCTGTTTTTTGTATTTTTTTTATTCAAATCCGATATTTCTTCTTTTAATCGGCATTTTCTTCTTTTAATACAAATTCTTTTTGCTGATTGTTAAAATAATAATGCTCCACATCGCCATTGGAATAAATCAAATTCAAACTGTTTGGCAAACCACGATGCAAACGGTAGGAAATTGCAGTTCCAGCATGAATGTCCAGCACCGGATGGTCTGCCCCCAAATGGTAAATCTGGTTCAGGTCATACACCGCCGACTGATGCAGATGACCATGCAACAGGCCATTTAAACCACTTTGACTCCACGATTCTAAAGCCATACGCCCCAGCATTGGACAGTCCTTGATGCCATGCGGATTATCCGGAGGCGTATAAAATGGTTGGTGCGCAACGATGAGTTTGATTTTATGCCTGGGAGCCATCATCAGCCTTTGATCAATTTGCTGAATTTGCTCCAGGGAAATATGCCCGCGAGTGTGATAGCGCCGCCGAATACTATTCACGCCAATCAGGTAAAAATGCTTGGTTTCCAGTACCGTTTCCATATGGCCAAAGAAAATTTTATAGCGGGTAAAGGGACTGAATATCCGGTTCCAGACATGGTACAAGGGAATATCATGATTACCCGGCACCACCAGATAAGGCAGATTTAAACTTTCCACAAACTGTTTGCAGTCATAAAACTGCTTGTAACGGGCGCGCTGGGTTAAATCCCCGCTGACCACCACGGCCTCCAACGGGTGTTGCTGACAAAACAGGCGAATTGCCGCCATACAGGCCGGTTTTTCCGTACCAAAATGCAAATCAGACAGATGTAGAATCATAAGGAACCATTATTTTCAATGCATGCTTGCGTACTGAAATCTGAAGCGGAGGCTGCATTTCCACAATCTCACCATCCAGTGCCAGGGTCAGTTTTTTGGCTTTGGAATGTATTTGCACCTTGTCGGCGGAAAAGCTATATACCTCGGGCGTATGATCAAGCTTGCCGCGGATCAATTGCCATAAGATTTTAAACAAGGTGGGTTTATCGCTTTTCGCCACTATCACCCCCACGACCTTTCCCAATTCAGCACATTTGGCAATGCGTAAATTCATCTCTGCAAGTTGCAGCTGATTATTACCAAAAAAAATCAGCGGCGTTTTGACGGGATATTTTTTACCGTCAATTTCCACTTCAAGTTTCAGCTCTTTGCGATCACGAATCAGCACATCCAGCGCTGAAGTATAGGCATGTAGAGCAAACCGCCCAAAACGCCGGTTATAGAGTTCACGCCTTTGTATGAATAAAGGATAAAGCCCCAAACTGGCGTTGTTCAAATAGATATGATCATTGATTTGCGCCACATGGACTTCACGGATCTTCCCGGTCGCTATAACATCGGCCGCTTTGAGCAAATCCAGCGGAATATGCAGTAGACGGGCAACATAATTAAAGGTTCCCAGAGGAAAAACTCCCATGGGAATCTCGGTACCGATCAGTTTGGTTGCCACCGTATTGAGTGTACCGTCTCCACCCGCAGCCACCACAACACCAATTTCTTCGGCCTGTTGATGACGTTCGATTATTTTGTCCATAAAACTGTTAAAATCTGCTTCTGCACTGATTTCAAAAGCCTGGATTTCATAGCCATAGGCTGTTAAATTTGTCATAAGCTGTTCATAGATTTCATCTTTATTGGCTGCATGAAATCCCGATTTTTCATTATAGATAAGCGATAAAGGCTTGGCAGAAACTGACATTTTCCATACTTCTTTGAAGTAATTGCTCTAATTTTGTCCAAATTATCAACAATTGAAAGCATCTTTATGTAAAATTCGAATTACCACCATTTATTAAATCAATAACAATTGCCACCCAAATACCCCAGATAACTAATTGTTTTTAAAAAACATAATTTAAATAAATTATACCCATAAAGTTAATAAATGGATTAATTAATAAACACACTACATCATAACTTATTGTTTTTTATTACATAAAAATAGAAACATATAATATTCCAATCTATTTCAGCTACTTCTTTAGTCTTATTTTTTTCACGATTTTATGCTTTAATACAGCCACTTTTTTTTTATATTTTCTTCCGGGCGATGTATCCCATTGTCCGGATTGTACTTTGTACATTTGAATCGTACATATTTGAGATAGGCCTCACCATGACCCAAGTGAACGCACCAGAATTCGTTCGTCACCCTAAGCTTATTGCATGGGTGGAAGAGATTGCTAAATTAACAAAACCGGCAAAAATTGAATGGTGTGACGGTAGCGCAGAAGAATATCAACGTCTTATTGACTTGATGATCGCTAACGGCACTATGCAAGCGCTGAACCAAGAAAAACATCCTGGTTCTTACTTGGCAAATTCTGATCCTTCTGACGTTGCTCGTGTTGAAGGTCGCACATTTATCTGTTCAGAAAAAAAAGAAGACGCAGGTGCGACAAACAACTGGGAAGCGCCTGCCGAAATGCGCGATCGCCTGAACGGTTTGTTTGACGGTTCAATGAAAGGCCGTACTATGTACGTGGTTCCTTTCTCTATGGGTCCTTTAGGTTCTCATATTGCCCACATCGGTATTGAAATCACTGACTCTCCTTACGTTGCAGTCAGCATGGCCAAAATGGCTCGTATGGGTAAAGCGGTTTATGAAGTACTGGGTACTGACGGCGAATTCGTTCCATGTGTACACACTGTTGGCGCGCCGCTTGAAGAAGGTCAAAAAGACGTTGCTTGGCCATGCAACCCAGAAAAATACATCGTGCATTACCCAGAAACCCGTGAAATCTGGTCATTCGGTTCTGGCTACGGCGGTAACGCATTGCTTGGTAAAAAATGCCTGGCTTTACGTATCGCTTCTTCGATGGGTCGTCAACAAGGCTGGTTAGCTGAACACATGCTGATCCTTGGCGTGACCAATCCACAAGGCGAAAAACACTACATCGCTGCTGCATTCCCTTCTGCTTGTGGTAAAACCAACTTCGCAATGTTGATTCCACCAGCAGGTTACGAAGGCTGGAAAATTGAAACTGTAGGTGACGATATTGCCTGGATCAAACCGGGTGAAGACGGTCGCTTATATGCCATCAACCCTGAAGCTGGTTTCTTCGGTGTAGCGCCTGGTACCAATACCAAGACTAACCCGAACTGTATGGCGACATTAGCGAAAGATGTTATCTATACCAACGTTGCTGTAACTGACAACGGTGAAGTATGGTGGGAAGGTCTGACTAAAGAAGCTCCTGCTAACCTGACCAACTGGAAAGGTCAACCACACACTGGCGCAGAGAAAGCAGCACATCCAAATGCTCGTTTCACCGTTGCTGCGGGTCAATGTCCTTCTATTGATGCTGACTGGGAAAATCCGGCAGGTGTTCCAATTTCTGCGTTCATCTTCGGTGGTCGCCGTGCAGATACAGTGCCTTTAGTTTCTGAAGCATTCGACTGGGTTGATGGCGTATATAAAGCTGCAACCATGGGTTCTGAAACGACTGCCGCTGCTGTAGGCCAACAAGGTGTGGTACGTCGCGATCCATTCGCAATGCTTCCATTCGCAGGTTACAACATGGCTGACTACTTCGCTCACTGGTTAGAAATGGGTGAAAAAGTTGGCGAGAAAGCTGCTGCTGCCGGCAACAAGCTGCCTGGTATCTACAACGTGAACTGGTTCCGTCGTGATGCTGAAGGCAACTTCGTATGGCCTGGCTTCGGTCAAAACATGCGTGTTCTTGAGTGGATTATTGACCGTTGTGAAGGTCGTGCAACAGCAGTTGACACACCAATCGGTCGCGTTCCAACTTACGAGCAGCTGAACTGGACTGGTTCTGACTTCACTAAAGAACAATTCGAGCTTGTCACTTCTCAAGACAAAGATCAATGGATCAAAGAACTTGAAAGCCACACTGAATTGTTCAACAAACTTGGTGAGCGCTTACCAGCTGCACTTAAAGCACGTCAAAACGAGCTTTTAGAAGCTGTAAAAAAATCTGCTTAATCAGTAGATATTGAAAAAAGGCCGCACGTGCGGTCTTTTTTTCAACCGTTTGTTTAATAAAAAGATTATATAACTTAACAACAACCATAAAAGGGGAAAATTCATGTTAAAAATGCTTACACTTAGCGCTTGCCTGTTTGGCCTGTCTACTTTAGTGATGGCCAAACCTGAAACTGCAGAACAACCTGCCTTACACATTTGTGCAATCAAAGGTACGCCAGACTCTAGCCAGTTTCAGATCAAAAAGCGCATTAAAGTGGCTAAGGGAACTTATGGCAGTGTAGAAGAGCTGTATTCACGTTTTGCAGAACGTGCCCATCAAGTCGGTGGCAATGTGGTCATTAACTACAATGCCAGCCAGAGATTCGGTTTCTGGCCTTGGCGTATTGTACGCCCGGTAGTTTGGGGAACTGCAGTGAAATGGAATACGCCAGTAAATTGTAAAGAACTCGGCGGCGTTGAAATTTAAGTACAGCCCAGAGCTGGGACTTCAGTCAAGATAAAAACTACGACTTGCTACATCCAAAAGACCGCTCAGGCGGTCTTTTTTATTGACAGGTTTAAGCAGCCGTATCGCTTGATCTTTTCAGCAGCAACTTTAAAAGATATTGATCTAATTGCTGTATTTCATCAGCACTAAATTGAAAGCCGAGTTTGGTTCTGCGCCATAAAATATCTTCACTGGTTCTTGCCCATTCCTGATCGACCAGATAGTCGACCTCTCTAGCAAACAGTCCATGACCAAAATCTTCACCCAATTCACTTGTCGTTGAAATATTCTTTAAAAAATTCCACACCCGTGAGCCATAAGCATGTGCCCAGCGCGAAGCCAATGACAAAGAAACCTGATCAATGCCTTGCATAAGCTGCTGCATTAACAGCTCCACCGAAACCAGGTTTTCCGCACCCGGCAAACATGCCGTCTCGGTCCAGGATTTATTCATGTCCGGGAATGTGGGTGCCAAATGCGCCATGGCTGACTCTGCCAGTTTTCGGTAGGTAGTAAGCTTGCCCCCAAAGACCGAAAGCAAGGGGGCATCATTTTCCTGCGTAGGCGATATCGCCAAAGTGTAATCTCGGGTAATCGCCGATGGATTATCTGACTCGTCATCACACAAAGAGCGCACACCTGAATAGGTATATAAAATATCCTCAACCGTCAGCTGATGTTTAAAATGATCATTATAAACATCCAGTAAATAGTCCACTTCCTGCGAGGTGATTTTGACCTGATCCAGGTTGCCCTGATATTCATGATCAGTGGTACCAATTAAGGTGTATTGCTCCAGATAAGGAATGGCAAAAACAATCCGGTGATCATCATTTTGCAGAATGAACGCTTTATCGCCTTCATAAATTCTAGGCACGATAATATGACTGCCTTGGACAAGGCGTAGGCCATGCGGCGATTGCTGTTTTAAATTGTGCTCAATAAACTGGAGCACCCAAGGCCCAGTAGCGTTAACCAGGGCTTTTGCCTGCACCTGATAACTGCCCTGCGCATGTTCCAGATGGATATTCCACACGCCATTTTCACGGTAAGCAGCGGTACAACGGGTTTGTGTGGCAATTTTGGCGCCCAGCTCATGGGCCTGCATGGCATTTAAAACCACCAGGCGTGCATCATCCACAGCACAATCCGAATATTCAAAACCCTGCGTCATTTCATCTTTCAGAGGACTGCTGGCTGGATCAAAATGAATATGCCGGGAAGCGGCTAATTTTTTCCGCTTGCCCAAATGATCATAAATAAATAAACCGGTCCGTATCAGCCATGCAGGACGTAAATGCGGTTGATGCGGCATGACAAAACGTAAGGGGCGAATAATATGGGGCGCTTTGGCTAGCAGAATTTCCCGTTCCAGCAAAGCCTCATGTACCAGGCGGAATTCTTTATATTCAAGATAACGCAAACCGCCATGAATCAGTTTACTGCTCGCAGAGGAAGTATGGCTGGCGAGATCATCCTTTTCACATAAAAAAACGGATAAACCCCGTCCTGCAGCATCAACCGCAATACCTACGCCATTGATGCCACCACCAATCACCGCTACATCATAGACCGGATGACTCACTTGCATGTCCACCTCCTCTAGTCCTGTTCGAACAGTAAACTTAAATTTCCTGTTGTTCCAAGCAACTTAACACTATTTAAAGTGAAAGGACACCGAATAATTGTCGTTCACTTCCATGAAGACAAAATGGACAGCGTGTTTATTTTTATCAACTCCCCAAAACTTGATCCCACTGCTTATTTATATACTTTCTTTTTACACTGTAAATTTTGCACATTTCTCATACAAAACTGAAAGAATCATAGGCTTATTCCACTTTAATAATGGGTTTAACATCAGAAAAACAATAGCAAAATGGACTTGTGCAGATGATTGAACAAAACGTTTCTCAAGTAAATCTAGACACCAAAACACGGGTCAAATCCATTCTTGGCGGTTCGGCAGGCAACCTGGTGGAATGGTATGACTGGTATGTCTATGCTGCTTTTACCTTATATTTTGCCCATGCCTTCTTCCCCAAAGGCAGCCAGACAGCACAATTACTTCAGGCAGCCGCCATTTTTGCAGTCGGCTTTTTAATGCGACCGATTGGTGCCTGGATTATGGGTATTTACTCGGATAAAAAAGGACGCAAATCCGGGCTTACCCTTTCTGTGACCTTGATGTGTATTGGCTCTCTGATGATTGCTGTTTCCCCAACCCATGATCAAATTGGCATATTCGCGCCTATTATTTTAGTAGTTGCCCGGCTCATTCAGGGCTTAAGTGTCGGTGGTGAATACGGCGCCAGCGCCACTTATTTAAGTGAAATGGCTGAAAGAAACCGGCGCGGCTTTTTCTCCAGCTTTCAGTATGTGACCCTGATTGCCGGTCAGCTGACTGCACTCTGTGTATTGCTGATTTTGCAGTTCGTCCTCACTGAAGAACAGCTGCATGACTGGGGCTGGCGTATTCCCTTCTTTATTGGAGCTTGTCTCGCCATTGTGGTGTTCTATATCCGTCGTGGATTGCTTGAAACGCAATCTTTTAGAAATGCTCAAAAAGATAAAACTCAGCCTGAATCTGGCATGTTTGCTTTATTTAAACATTATCCTAAACAAGCCTTTACGGTTTTATTTTTAACCGCTGGAGGTACGGTTGCTTTTTATAGCTATACCACCTACTTACAAAAATACTTGGTGAATACTTCCGGATTTAGCAAACCTGCAGCCACACAAATTACGACTCTGGCGCTGTTCATTTTCATGTGTATACAACCTTTAGCCGGTGCTTTGTCAGATAAAATTGGACGTAAACCGCTCATGATTGCTTTTGGGGTCTTAGGCGTTTTATTTACCTATTTTATATTTGATCGTCTAGGTCAGACGCATGACTACTGGGCAGCATTTTGGCTCTGCCTGGCAGGCCTAGTTATTGTAACTGGCTATACCTCCATTAATGCAGTCGTCAAAGCCGAATTGTTCCCCGCCCATATCCGTGCCTTGGGCGTTGCACTGCCCTATGCCCTCGCCAATACCCTGTTTGGCGGCACGGCCGAATTTTTTGCCTTAAGTTTTAAGGAAGCCGGACATGAGTCCTGGTTCTTTATTTATGTCACGATTTTAATTTTTATCTCGTTGCTGGTTTATATCTTTATGAAAGATACCAAACACCATTCCGAAATTAAGGAACATTAATCCAAAACCAATCAAAAAAGCCTTTCTTTATTGAAAGGCTTTTTTGATTTATCTGTACGCTTAAATAAAATAAGTAGTGCATGTGCAATAAAAGCTCAAAAAATATTCTCTCAACTCAAGTGGACAGAAATGAACTTTGCCACAATCTTTATATTCATATGGCTACTCCCCAGTATGCAGTGTCAGACAAGTGATAATTAATTCGATTTAACTCGGTTGAATCATCCACTTCTAAGCCGGGAATGGTCACATTTGGAAAGCTTTTTTATGAGATATAAGCACGGTAAGATCGTTAAAAAATCGGGCTTATGGCATACTGAATAGAATAATAACGCCGGGAACTTTTGAAGATGAACAAGAGCTATAAATTGTTGGGTTTGGGTTTGATTGCGCTTGGACTGGCTGCCTGTCAAAGCACTCCGCGCCAATACAACGGTAATGTCGGCTATCAGATTGAAAGCAAGTCTACGGATAGTGCAACCTTGGCTTATACTCTGGCTATTCGTCAAAACCAGAAAGTTGATGAACAGAAATTACAACGTGCCTGTCAAAAAGTATTAGGTCTAAATAAACAATATAAATTAACGATCCTGAGCATTAGTGAAATTGCCAATCCGGAAATACAAACACCACACTATGGCCGTCAACTGGGTCAAAGTCGCACCAGCATCAGTCTCAGCAACACCCCAGATCTATATAACAGTGAAAATATGGCGACTCGCCAGTCGTTGGAGGCGCGTCCAAGTACCTTAAGTGTGGTGCGTTATACCTGCTCTTAAAATTTACAGGCTAGATAAAAATAAGACGCTGTTTATAGCGTCTTATAAAAACTGACATTACGAAATTCCTTTGCTTCATCCAGGTCCGGCCAGGTGGTCGCACTGCGCTCATCCAGCTTTTGATAGTTTGGATGACTAAAGTTTTTCACCCGACTGTCTGCCACCCATACCTCGGGTGCAAATTTCAGGAATTCATCCAGGAAAAAGCGGTTACATTGGTCATACAGCACATCTGCTGCAAGCAAGATATCGACTTGTTCTGCTTTATACAGATCATCCAGATATTCAAGCTCGACATCATTCAGTTCTGCATTGGCGCGACAGGCATCCAGACTAACCTGATCAATATCACAGCAGATTACCCGCTTCGCGCCTGCCATTTTCGCTGCAATCGCCACCACGCCCGACCCTGCACCAAAATCCAGAACCACCTTGTCTTTGACATGATGCGGTTCAGCAAGAAGCCACTGCGCCATAGCAAGTCCAGAAGCCCAGCAGAATATCCAGTACGGCGTATCATTCCAGATCCGGCGAATCACTTCGTCATCAAGTCTGTCAGTTGGAAATACAGGTGGAATGAGCCATAAAGAAATGGGGGTTTCAGGCAATTGCTGGGCAAGCAGTTCACAGTTCGGAATTACTTCATGCAAAGCTTGAATAAGATGTTCTGGGGCTTTTGGAAATTTAAAAGTACAGCTCATTGGATTTTTATTCGTTTTAATTTGAAAAAATTTGAAGATATTCCTCCTCCTTTTAGGAGAGGGTTATGGAGAGGTCTAAATTCCTGAGACTTCTTCCCTCATCCCAACCTTCTCCCTGAGCCGTATACGGCGCAAGAGAAGGAGTATCCATTATTTTTACAATGAATTTCCCCTCTCCTGAGCAAGATTTAAAGGATTGCTTTTAAATCGAAGCGCAAGAGAGGGTCAGGGAGAAGTCAATTTATTAACCCAAAGCCTTCTCAGCAGCTTCAACCGTTTGACGAATCAAAGTGGTAATGGTCATTGGACCTACACCACCCGGAACTGGTGTATAAGCAGAAGCGATTTCTTCGATCCCAACCAGTTGAATGTCACCGACACCACCGCCATCACGTGGGTGGAAACCGGCATCTACAACCACTGCACCTGGTTTGATCCAGTCTTTTTGAATCAATTCAGCTTTACCTACCGCACCAACAATGATGTCTGCCTGTTTTACAAAGCTTGCAAGGTCTTGGGTACGTGAATGGCAAATCGTGACTGTTGCATTTGCTTCAAGCAGCATTGCAGCCATCGGTTTACCCAAAATTGCAGAACGGCCAACAACAACGGCATGCTTACCTGCAATTTCAACGTTGTTTTCTTTCAGAATGGTCATGATGCCTGCAGGCGTTGCAGAACCATAAGCCGCTTCACCCATTGCCATACGGCCATAGCCCAGGCAAGTTACACCGTCTACGTCTTTCGCCAGTGAAATGGCATCAAAACATGCACGCTCATCAATTTGCGCAGGTACCGGATGCTGTAACAGAATACCGTGAACATCTGGGTTCGCGTTTAATTTTTCAATTTCCGCAAGCAACTGTTCAGTTGTGGTTTCCTTTAGAAGCTCAACTTTGAGTGAATCCATACCAACACGGCGGCAGGCATTACCTTTCATACGAACGTAAGTTGCAGATGCACCATCATCACCCACCAAAATAGTCGCAAGGATTGGAGTACGACCTGATTTTGCTTTTAACGCTTCTACGCGAGTTAACAAATCAGCCTCAATTTGCTTTGCCAATGCACGACCATCTAATACTAATGCCACGGCACTTCTCCCAAATGTTGATATGAATCAATTTCGCACATTCTACATGAATATTTTAAATATTTTCCGTTATATGCTGCTTTTCTGCACATCTGCATAAATCTACTATTGTTTTTTTTTCAGGGCTTGATAATATACGCAGCAACAAGAGATGGCGGGGTGGCAGAGTGGTCATGCAGCGGACTGCAACTCCGTGTACGCCGGTTCGATTCCGACCTCCGCCTCCAATCTTGTTAAGCCCGAGTGGTGAAATCGGTAGACACAGGGGATTTAAAATCCCCCGCCCACAAAGCGTGCCAGTTCGAGTCTGGCCTCGGGCACCATTCTTAGCCTACTAAGATGGTGTAAATAAAGAACCCAGCGACCAGCTGGTTTTTTTATGCCTGAAATTTCTTCCAGACCCCTCTCTTATTTCACGCTCTTTCATTTCTTTGTTAATGATGATTCTGTAAATAACCCTGCAGGCTAGCTTCCAGCTCTTGCTGCAAATGTGCTGGCTTTATTATTTTCACATAAGGAATCCAGTAACGTACCAGCGGGTTCAATTCTTTCTGATGCCGAATTTGACAACTCATCAACAGCCCTTCTGTTTCCGATTCATCTAGAATCGCTTGTTCTGGAAAAATCCGGCGTTGCTTAAAATAAATCGAAGCCTCTGGGTGCACAGATAAAACTACTTCCTGTTTTTCGTACTGAAACCAGATGCCTTCATCATCTTCCAATTGCTGCAAGATAGTCTGATCATGTTCAAACGCTGAAAGCCGATGGCTACAGATAATTTTCTCAATACGCCCCAGACGGTAAACGCGCAGTTCCTGCTTGCGTACAGCCGCCAAATACCAGTTGCCCATGTGATGAATTAATCGATAGGGTTTTACAACCCGTATTTGGCCTCTGTAAAGCAAAGCGATTTGTTGTCTTTTTTGAATACTTGCAGTGAGCACCTTGAAATGTTCAGCATACTGGGTATTGTCTTCAAAATTGTAGCCTTTGGCAGAAAAAACCGGATTGGACCGATTGTCGAACAGTTCCCTTAAAAAGGAGATATCTAAAGAGGGATAAAGATTCTGAATGCCAGACAACTGGGCAAAATTTTGAATATCCTGTAATTTAAAGCGCCCAAAATAGGAAGAATCCAGGTAAAATTTTTTGGTTTTAGTGTCTTGAATAAGGGGAAGATAAGAATTTAAACGATCAAAATCACGCTCTATGGTCCGGCTACTGACCCGAAACTCAAGCGCCAATTCATGCACGCTCAGTTGATGCCCTACATTAAGCTTTGTCAGTATACGGGCCAAACGTTCTGCAAGACGCTCATGTGTTGAAGGATGACCCTTCATAAAACCCCTCTTTGTGCTTTGCAGCACAACGCTTAAAATGCGTAAAATTATTCAATTATGAAAAAATTATAGCGTCAATTAAAAACGTGTTTTTGGATATTTTCTCCGACTTAAGGCTAATATGGCGGCTTTAAAAGTTATTGAATCGAACGTATCCGACGGCTTTTTTTGCCTTTACCATTCAGGCGTTCAACATAACGCTCCAGATGTAGCATGGCTTTATAAAACTGATGCAGATTAGAAGGCAATACCTGATTGCAAATAATGGCTTTATGCAATCTTTTCAAGGCACGTAAGCCATGTTCAGATGTATAAGGAGCTGAGACTATTTTCATAATATTCTTCCTTTTATTACATGACGTTTCTATTAAAACCAAACAATTTAGTCGGATATCTTAAAACTCAATTTACCTCCTGGTTCTGACAGGTTGTGTCAATTAATCGACCTTTTTTACCATTTTTTAAAATTTATGACCTTTTTTCTATTCATTAATTTAAATTAGTTATCATTTTTTATTACATGCAAAATAAAAGCCAACATCTGTTGGCTTTTATTTTATTTAAAGCTGGAATCGTTAGATGATTTCCACCACAACTTTACCGACATGCTCACCGGTATCCATCACCGCATGTGCATCCTGAATCTGGTCAAACTTGAAAGTTTTATAGATCATTGGCAAGCATTCTCCTTTTGCCCACAGCGGAGCAACCTGCTCTTTTAAGCCTTGAGCAATTTCAGCCTTTTCAGCAGTATTACGTGCACGCATGGTTGAACCGGTAATGGTCAGGCGTTTCATCATGATTTGACCGAGTTTGACCTCTTTGGCTTTGGCCCCACCCAAGAAAGCGATATAGACCAGACGACCGTCACGACGCAGCAGATTCAGGTTTTTCTCCAGATATGGCGCACCGACCATATCCAGAATCACATCGACACCGCCATTCTCTGTAACTTGATTAATGACTTGCTCGAAGTCTTGAGTCTTATAATTGATGGCATGGGTTAAATCTGAAATGGCCGCAACTTTTTCATCGGTCCCTACAGTGGCAAAAGTTTTGATTCCAAGCGATTTACACAGCATTAAAGCAGTGGTTCCAATTCCGCTGGTTCCACCATGCACCAGTACCGTTTCCCCTGCTTTGGCTTTACCCATCTGGAATACGTTGGCCCATACGGTAAAGAAAGTTTCAGGAATTGCAGCAGCCTGAGTAAAGCTTACGCCTTCAGGAATTGCCAAGGTTTGGCTTTCAGGCACCACACAATATTCCGCATAGCCGCCGCCATTGGTCAGGCCGCAAACCTTATCTCCAACCTTAAACTGGCTAACGCCACTCCCCACCGCCACCACTTCACCGGCCACTTCCAGACCCGGTACAGGCGTTACCCCTTTAGGCATTGGATATAGACCCTGACGCTGCAAGATATCTGGACGGTTAATACCAAAGGCATGTACTTTTACCAAGACTTCATCTGCTTTAGCTTCAGGTACTGCAACAGTTTCGTAAGCGAGTTTATCCACGCCGCCCGGTTCTGTAATAATGACTTGTTGCATTGTCGCTTGTGACATAGTTTATTCCTGATCTATTCATTGCTTTTTAAATTTACCGCCCTATTTGAACATAGAAATAGCCGGGAATGAATAACCGTGGACTTATGTATAATCCTCCCACTATTCAGCAAAATAATATGAGATAGCACATGGCAACCATTCAAAAAGCTAAAATGCAGGATATGGATGCTATCTTAGGCATCTGGCTCAATGCTTCCTTACAGGCGCATGATTTTATTCCTGCTGCTTACTGGGAGCATCAACTGATTCCGATGCGTGATCTTTATCTGCCTTTGGCCGAAAATTTTGTCATTAAAGAAAATCAAACAGTGCTGGGTTTTGCATCTTTATTAAGATCTGAGGCGGTGCTGGCTGCACTTTTTATTGCACCTCATCAGCAAGGCTCTGGATATGGCAAATGTTTAATTGATTTTTTTAAACAGCAATGTGATGAATTGCATTTAAATGTGTATGCTGAAAATACCGCAGCGGTCAATTTTTATCAGCAGCTGGGCTTTAAAGTCATCAGCCAAGCCCTGGACAAAAACACCGGTCATGCAGAATTGAGTATGACTTGGTCCAAACCTTAATTTGGAAAAGATAAGGACAAATTGATGTCAGCCGTCATTGCATACAATGAAGATAATTATAGTGACTTTGAATGGTTTGAAGGCCTGGCAGTCATCCGTTTCTATGCCGACTGGTGCACACCCTGTGTACAGAACTTTCCTGTCTTTGAACAGCTGGCCGCTCATTATGCTGAAGTCAAACCCGAGATCAAATTCGGCAAGATCAATGTCGATCAATCCCCGATTCTGACCTTGCGCTATAACGTTTACGGTTTACCCTCTACACTGATTTTTAAAAATGGACAAATCATTCAACGGATTGCAGGGGTGAAAAGTTTGAATGAAATGAAAAGTATTGTTGATTTAATGGACTAATATAAAATTATCTTTGCTGATCGATAAAAATACTCAATTGAATATTGTAGCGTCATTTCAGTAAATCTTACTTTATTTCTATTATTATTCAATATATTGTAAGACCCACACCGACAATAAAAAATACTCAATTATTATGGATTTAAAAGTCATTTTCCTATTTTGCCTGTTCCCTTGTTTGGGCATTATTTTCCTGACATGGTTGTTGCGTTTTCCCTGGACCTGGCTATTTAAAACTGTGATTGCTTTTGAAGTTGTAGTTGCAATTTTGGTATTTGTCATTGAGCTTGATGCAAGAAAAACACCTGGGAATAGCGGCTGGATCATGATCTTTGCAGCCGTCTTTCAGATCTATTTTGCCGTACTGCTTATGTTGACCCGCTTAGTGATCTGGCTGATAAAAAAACGGGGCTAAATTTTATGCATTCACCCCATCTCTCATAGTCATGGTTTGGATAATTTTTTAATCAAACCGAATCGTTTCTTATTTTGGCATTTCTACAAATTGCATCAAAAATTTACGCACCAGTGGCAGCATCACCAGAATCAGTGGAAATGCCATCAGCCATGATAAGCTCCAGGCATGTAGCCATAATGAGATAAATTCATTACTCCAGCCTTTATTCAGCAGCATGTTAAAGCAGGAAATTGCCCCACTCATAATGCCTGACAGGATGAGTGGCATCAGCCAAGTCAGATGTTTTGGGTGAAATTTTGGGAGATTATTTTTCATCATTTAACCTAATTTTTTAAATCGTGAATTGAATTACAGACGGGTAATGTTTGCTGCGGCTTGGTCAATCTGTTCTGCAATCTTTAGAACGTCTTTACTGCTTAATTCAGCATGAGACAGCTTTAAACGCAGGGAGGTTTTCAGGTTTTCCATCGCACGTTTGATATCAATAAACTGTTCGTTGTTGTGGATTTGCTTACGCGTATTAAAACGGTCGAGAACTTTATTGACCTCTTGTTGATGCGCGGCTAAATGTTTTAGGCCTTTGGCTGTAATATGATATTGCTTGCGCTCATCCACACTCAGCTTTACTTCTGTGTAATGGTGTTCTTCAAGATAGTTGATGGTCGGACAGATGGTGCCGGTGCTCGGCTTGTAGTTTCCACCAACCAAAGCAGCAACATCTTTGATAATGTCGTAGCTAAACTTTGGGGATTGGGCAATAAAGTGCAGCACCAAGAGCTTCATTTCGCCTGCTTCAAACAGGCGTTTTCGGATTTTAACAGGACTTTCGCTAACTGCGAGAAGGTCTGAATTTGGCATAGCTAAGACATACCTCAAAAACTATTAAGATATATCTTAATATATTTTTAAAATTTTAGTCACCTCTATTTTTTAATTATTTTAGATTTAGATGACCTCTAAATTCCTTCAATTTTTATCCTACTCCAATATAATAATGAGACTTTTTATGTATATTTTCTAATAACATATCAAAATTATTAAAAAAAATTTATGTTTAATATTTCAATTTTGAATTTTTTAAATTGTTATGAAGCTATTTTAAGAATTCAGTTAATATTAATTATATAAACTCAAAGTGTTTTGATCCTTCCATTCCATTTAAGAATTTTAGAAAAGTTTTACATTAAAGAAGAACTTTCATATTTATAATGCTTCTTTACTAAGCTTTATCAAGTCTTTAAGCTTATCTCTCCATTCATTGATAACCTTATTATGTTCTGCTTCATTGAACTTCACACTTTTTAATCCTAATTCTGAACGAAAAGCATTAAGTAAATCTATATTAACTTTGGCCATCTCTCCTTTTAATTCAAAAAGTTTAATATTTGCTATATCTTCCAATTCACATCTTTTTAAAATTAACTTTAGCCTTTCATCTACATATTCTTTTTTTAAATTACTAACAGCTTTTTTGTGTTCCAAAGCTCGTTGTGTAGCATTCATGTCCCCTTTAACAAATGCATCATAATATTTTTGCTGTAAAAAAATTATTTCATTTTCAAAATTATTAATTATAGGGTCAATTGCAGAAATCTCACTTTTTATATCAATAATTGCGTAACCCAACTCAATCATTTGGAAATAAATAGATATATAGGTATTCTCCCATCTATTCACTATCTCCAAAGAGTCAAGATGCAAAACCATTTTTACTTTTGTAAGACTCTGAAAAAATTCAATAGGTAATTCAATATTTTCATTAATTGCTACATAAATTGGATGTTTCAACTTATACAATGCTGAATCAATATTCTCTGCCAAATTCATGAAAATATTAAGTTTAAGCTGGAGTTCTCGACTTTTTCTATTATGTCTGACCGTTAATAAACTGAATACTATAGTCACTAATACTGTGCATAATGCAATTAAACTTTGATTAGTTTTCAAAAAGACTAAGAATTCATTCATTATTATGATTATCAAAAATTTAATTTTAATATTCTACATAAAAAACCCGCCTTTCGGCAGGTTTTTTAAATCAATTCAATCTATTAAAGACGAACCAATTCCACAATTTTCTCAGCCAATTCTTCAACCGACTCTTGCGCGAAGCTTACATCTGTACCTTCCGCAACAGTGGTAATCACCGCAATACCTGTTTCACGAAGCAGTGCAACTTGCGCAGCATCAAGGTCAGCTTTGGCAATCGCAACAATACCTTGTTGAAGCAACAGGTTTTCAAGCGCTTGCGCATTTTCCAGTGCTTTAGCAGATACCGTAATTGACGCAGGTTTTTGACCCAAACGTGCCGCACGGTCTTCCGCAGTGACAGGGTTACTATGTGCAGTCCATTCAACTGACTCTTCAACCATACCCGCACCAATCGTAACGTTGTTCAAACGATCAATGAAGATAAACGAACCGGTGTAACGGCTGTCCTGATAACGGTCAAAGACCACTGGCGCATCAAATTCAACAGTCACATTGGCAATCGCATTCAGCTCAAGGTAATCCACTTGCATTTGCTCAAGCGTATTCACATTGGTACGGAAGTTAATGCCAGTCACTTTGGCAGGCACAGTTTGCGTACCAATCTTGATATTATACAGCTTGCCAATTACTAACGGCTGATCCGCCATCCAGACCACAGTCGCTTTCACTGAACGTGAAATGGCAGGAACAGCCTGATCCGCACGAACCAGCATATTACCGCGTGATACGTCAATTTCATCGTTTAGCGTTAGTGTGACCGCTTGACCTGCAAAAGCATGTTCAAGGTTGCCATCAAAGGTAACGATCTCTTTAACCGTTGAAGTCTTACCAGATGGCAAGGCAACAACTTTATCGCCCACATTGATTTCACCCAGCGCAATCGTACCAGCGAAACCACGGAAGTCGAGGTTAGGACGGTTGACATACTGCACAGGGAAACGGAAATCACGTTGCGCGGTATCACGGTTAATTTCAACAGACTCAAGCGTACCCATCAAGGTTTCGCCAGTGTACCACGGCGTATTGGCAGACTTGTTCACCACGTTATCGCCATTCAATGCAGAAATAGGCGTAAAGATGATGTTACTTGGCTTGCGGTCGCCTAACTGGTTTACGAAGTTGGCATAATCGGCCTGAATTTCATTGAAGCGCGCTTCAGAGAATTCCACCAGATCCATTTTGTTGATCGCAACAATAATGTTCTTAATACCGAGCAAGCTTGCAATATAGGTATGACGGCGGGTTTGGGTTTGTACACCATAACGCGCATCAATCAGAATGATTGCAAGGTCACAGGTAGATGCACCTGTCGCCATGTTACGGGTATATTGCTCATGTCCCGGAGTATCGGCAATGATGAACTTGCGCTTTTCAGTAGAGAAATAACGGTAAGCCACATCAATGGTAATCCCCTGCTCACGTTCAGCTTGCAGACCATCTACAAGTAACGCCAAGTCAGGTGCATCACCTGTTGTACCGACTTTTTTCGAGTCACGGGTTACGGCTTGCAATTGATCTTCATAAATCAATTTTGAATCGTAAAGCAAACGACCAATTAAAGTCGATTTACCGTCATCCACGTTACCGCAAGTCAGGAAACGTAGCAGGTCTTTATTTTCGTGTTGTTTTAAATACGCCAGAATATCCTGGCTAATCAATTCTGATTGATGAGACATTGCTCAAAGCTCCACAAATTCGTTGAAATCAGTTTTTAATCCCCCTGTTTCCCCCTTTTACAAAGGGGGACTTTCATCAGGAAATTAGAAGTAACCTTCCTGCTTTTTCTTCTCCATCGAGCCTGCTTCATCATGGTCAATCATACGACCCTGACGTTCAGAACTGGTGGCTAAAAGCATTTCCTGGATAATTTCCGGCAAGGTGTTGGCAGTTGATTCAACTGCACCCGTTAACGGGTAACAACCTAAAGTACGGAAACGTACCGATTTCATTTGTGGAACTTCACCTTCATGTAAAGGCATACGTTCATCATCAACCATAATCAGTGTGCCACTACGTTCAACTACAGGACGTTCTGCAGCCAAATAAAGTGGTACTAATGGAATGCTTTCCAAATAGATATATTGCCAGATATCAAGCTCAGTCCAGTTTGATAACGGGAATACACGAATACTTTCGCCTTTGTTCACTTTACCGTTGTAAAGGTTCCAAAGCTCAGGACGCTGGTTTTTAGGGTCCCAACGGTGCTTCGTATCACGGAACGAATAAACACGTTCTTTGGCACGTGATTTTTCTTCATCACGGCGCGCGCCACCAAAAGCGGCATCAAAACCGTATTTATCCAAAGCCTGTTTTAAGCCCTGGGTTTTCATGATGTCGGTATATTTAGAACTGCCGTGATCAAACGGGTTGATTCCAGCGTCTTTACCTTCTTTGTTTTGATGCACGATCAAATCGAAACCATGGGTTTTCGCCATGTTGTCGCGGAATTTGATCATATCTTTGAACTTCCAGCCCGTATCTACATGCAGTAGCGGGAATGGAAGTTTTGCAGGATAGAATGCTTTTAAAGCAAGATGCAGCATTACTGCAGAATCTTTACCAATAGAATACAACATGACCGGATTTTCAAATTCGGCAGCCACTTCACGGATAATGTGAATACTCTCAGCTTCAAGCTGTTTAAGATGAGTAAGTCTTTCCTCAGTTATGGACATTGACAACACCAGCTCAGATCAACGTGTACTTATTACACTTTTAAAAATATATATTCATTATAGAGATTTAGTTATCACATCTATTGCTTGTTTTATTATATTGATATGCATATTTGTCATATAAAGCTTAACTAATAAAGAGTATAAGTTTTTATTAATGATTCACTTAAATGATGTTCTATTATTTTATCCAGATGCGCCCTTTACCACAAGCCAACATTAAAATGTACAAAATCTAATCTGATTGTTAATTCATCTAACACATCTATGTCATTCTTGCTGAAAATTGCATAGAGTACTTAGACTTTCTCCCATCTCCTGTATTTTTTGAATTATGCATACGCTAGACCGTACTCTTGAATCCGTTAAATCCTGCCTGGAACAGGCGCAGCTTGCAGGTCATATCTATCAGCACAATGCGCATTTGCTGATCTTGCAGGAACCGTTGAATGATGATGGTTCAATCCTGAATAATTTTGTGCAACATGAACATACCGCTGACCAGATTGGGCTGCAATATGGACTAAGACTTTTGGATAATCATTTTGATTTTTTGATTGGAGTCACCCATAGCAACCAGGATCGCAGCTATGAAATTGGTGCAGGAAACTTAAAGGCCGATCAGAAAGCCTTTAACCTGTTGTATGCCTTTTATAACTATCCCAAGGCATTTTATCTGGTCAGCCTGCCCATGACAGCCAGTAGCGCTCAGCTTGAACATGCCATTGAAACGCAACTTTTCAACCAGTCACAGTTAGACTTCCTGAACACAGCCATCAAAACCAATCCGATGGGACAACAGGTCAACTGGATGAAAGCTTTTATTCTGCAACAGGCTTTAGACTTGAAAGTCCGTATTCAAACCTGCTTACTTTAAGCATAGTTATTCAAGCTGCATGCATCATCCCTTTAAGATAAAAGATTAAAGCAAGCTGATTGAAAAGATCATTCATTTTTGTATTACAAATAGTTGAATCTATATAAATTTTTATCATAAAAAAACATGCAGTCTTAATGACTGCATTTTTATTAAAATTGAATAAACTTTATACAATTACCCTGCATAAACTCACTTGAGTAATACTGCCAGAACACTACATTATCTGTATCTGTTTATATGACCTATATAGAGCATAATAATGACTCACTCTATTTACCCCTGCCTATGGTTTGAAGAAAATGCCCAAGCAGCCTTTGAATGGTATGGTTCTATTTTTCCGCACAGTCACATGATTGAAACAAACGCATATGCGGCAAAAGCAAATTTTTCAGGCGAGCCATTTCTAGGCATGAATGGAGGTCCTACTTTTCACCCCAATCCTTCTATTTCCTTTATGGTCATTTGTGAAAGACAAAATGAAATTGATCACTTGTGGAATCAGTTGATCGAGGATGGTTCTATCTTGATGGAATTAGGTCAGTATGCCTGGAGTGATTATTACGGCTGGCTGCAAGACCAGTATGGTTTTAGCTGGCAAATTCATCCTGAAAATTTGAGTGAAATCTTTAAGCAGAATCCTCGTGCCCAAGCCGCAGCATTTAAAATGAAAAAGCTGGTGATTCAGGATTTGATTCATGCCTGATCACTCGGCATCACAATCAGGTAACAATAAAACAAACATCAATACATTGATAATTTTTTGAAAAATTCAATAACCAATAAAAGCGAGTATAACAATGAATAATTTTAAAAATTTATACCAGAACAGGCTTAGCCGTTGCCTTTATTGGAGCTTAGGCTGTCTGCCATTGTCTACACAGGCTGCAGATCTCGTGCAAATCAAACAACATCCTATTGATGCAATTGTGCAGCAAAATATGACACAAAAATCAGTTGCACCGCCATTTAAAAAAACCGGAAAAATCGATCAGATGCGTATCATGCATATCGATATCGACTATGTTTATGATAAAGATAAAGCGCAGCAGAAAAAAAATCTTCAGACTCTATTACAGCGTATTAACAAGATTCAACCCAATACCATTTTCTTGCAAGCCTTTGCCGATCCTGATGCCAATGGTTCAGCCGATCAGGTCTATTTTAAAAACCGCCACATCCCAAGCAGGGACAATCTTTTTCCTGTTCTTGTTAGCCAGATTCGCAGCAAGACTCAGGTCAAGCATATTTATGCCTGGCTCCCCTTAATGGCGTGGGAATTTCCAAAAAGTTATAAACTGACTTATGTCTCACATTACGACGGCGGAAAACAGGGTTATATTCGGGTTTCTCCCTTTGATCCTAAAAACCTTCAATATGTTTCCGAGATTTTTGTAGATTTTATCAAATCAAATGCGGTAGATGGTGTGCTCTACCATGATGATGTTACGCTGAATGATTATGAGGACAGCTCTGCTCCGGCACAAAGCATGTATCGGGCCTGGGGATTTGGTGCAGATCAATTATTAAAACAGCCTCGGCAATCCAAACAATTAGAGTTTGCAAAATTCAAAACAGCCTATCTGGATCAATTTGCTGCAGGTATTACCAAAATCATTAAACAACAACAGCCTCATCTACTGACTGCACGCAATATGTATGCACCTGTGGTCTTAGAGCCTCATAGTGAAAACTGGTTTAGCCAATCCATGCCCAGTACTTATCAATATTATGACTACAATGCCATTATGGCGATGCCCTATATGGAAGAAGCGGATGACCATCAACAATTCTATTTGGATCTCGTAAAACGGTCAAAAAAATATGACCCAGATTTGAGTCATACGATTTTTGAACTTCAGGCGTTGAATTGGCGAAATAATCAAAAACTTTCCACCGAAGAAATTGTGGATACCATCAAGTTTTTAAAAAAACACGGGGTAAAACATATTGGTTATTACCCCGATGATTTTGTAGAGGAACATCCTCAACCATCTAAGCTGAAATCCGCTTTTTTAACTGGTGATTAGTCTCAAAAAATTCCAGAAACCCTTTATTATTATAATAAAGGGTTAAATTCCTAGCCTGCTGCATATTGATAATATCTGCCGTATTCACCTTAAAACTACTGGCAAGTTGCGGTACTGCGACCGCTACTGGGGTTTTTCTACGATCCTTACCTGAAAAGCGAGCCCAGTTATAAGTTGCCCACAGCAACAGCAGACCAATAAAGCTTAAAATCATCACAACAATATTGATTAAACTTAATGGGCTATTGGGTTGGGCTTGTATAACCAGTTGCTGATAAATGGTTTGACCTTCAAACCACCATAAAAACAGGGTCAACACTGGCATAAATAACCACATAAACATAAACCAACCCACAATTTGTAAGCTGTAACCCGCGCTTTTATTACGTACATATTCAGGTTGATCAATATACGCTGGCAGTTCTAATTTTGACTCATCTTCAATTAAATAATATTTATATACTTTAGTCATTTTCTGGCGCTCCTCTAAATCCACGATCTGGGCTTACCCAACGTGCACGTTTTTGAGTCTTGAAAATCGTTTTAGGTAATGCAACCACTGTCGTCAGCATAGTGAGAACCCAGAAGAACAATGGATACCAAATGACCCAAAAATAGTTTCTGAAGATTCGGGCTTTATCATAGGGCTTATCGATACATAAACTAACAAAGAATTGAATAAGGCAAGTCAAACCCAGAATAATCCCGTACCATTGTGGAAAGAGAGATTGAATTGCCCACTCTCCGGGTAAAGAAAAAAACAGACCATATAGATATAGAATAATAATACCGAACATCACATATGCCCAAACCACACTGACAATAGACTCTAATGCAATAGGCCACATACGGCGTCGATTCCACTTAAATAAGCTCGGTAAATAAGCAAATAAAACCTCTACTCCTCCTTGTGCCCAACGCAAACGCTGTTTCCATAAACCTTTAAAAGTTTCAGGCATATAGATATAGCACAGTGCTCTTGGGACATATTGCAGGTCCCAATGATCGAACTGTAAACGCCATGATACATCGATATCCTCCGTGATCATGTCATCACGCCAATATCCAATCCGGTCTAGCGCCGTTTTACGAAAACCGACTATTGCGCCTGAAACAGTAAAGATTCGTCCATAGGTGCGTTGTGCACGTTTAATTAATCCAATAATAGAAGAGAATTCACCCACCTGAATTTTGCCCAGAATACTGGAGCGGTTCAAAATACGTGGATTCCCCGTGACTGCCCCAACCCTTGGATATCTTGTTAAATGATGCATCATCCATAGCACTGCATGCGGATGGATTAAGGCATCACCATCTATACACACCAGATATTCATTTTGACTCACCATTGCACCGGCACGTAAAGCATAGGCCTTGCCCTGATTTTCAGCCAAATGGACAACTCTGAGTTTCGGATATTTTTGCAAAAGTTCATCAAGAATTTCGGCAGTTTTATCCTGACTTCCATCATTTACTGCAATGACTTCAAAATCCGGATACTGCGTTTGCATGGCAAATTTTATGGTATCCCGAACCTGGGCTGCTTCATTAAAACAAGGAATAATAATACTGCATCCATGTTCGCTAGGATGAGGTAATGGCGGTTGCTTGCGTTCATGTTTTAAATAGAACCAGATTCCCCCCGCAATCCAAAGCCAAGCCATAAATAATGGGTAGAAAAAAGCAAAGCCGAAATACACATCACTAATTTGAAATAAACTTGAGTCAGTCATTATTTCCTCCCCTTCGCAGTATTATTTTCATATGGATTACGATAAGTGAGTGGACTGGTATTAATACTTAAATCTTGGTAAAGATGTTCTTGAACTTGTTGTCCAGCCTTTAATTGATAATTATTAATCCCAATTTTTTGTACGGATAATTTTTTTAATTCCTGATAATATTGTGAATACTCTTTCCAGTCGCTTCGTTTTGCATTCTGATTTACTGTAAAACTCACGATTAAATACTGTTTTTGTATACTGTTTAATTTTTCGAGTTGTTTTTCTAAAGTTTTAAATATTCCAGCATCTTTCACCGGATCAAATTCAATATAAAGAAAATCCTTATTATTTAAACTGTATTCCATCAAAGGCATTAATCCATCTACATGCTTATCCTTTAAGGTAATTTTCAAAACAGTTTGATAATTATTACTAATATTAGTGTAATATTTTGCCTGTTTTTTAGCTTGATCTTTTATATCAAAAACCTTTTTTATTTTTTGAGCGCATTCTCCATCCCAGGTCTGTTTCTGTATTGCACAGTCGAGCTCATCTCCAATATCGATCATTACACCTTCAACTGAAGAATTATATTTAACCAATTCTGCAGTGAGATCTGCAAAATTGAGCCCCTGTTTGGTTTGTAAACTAATCGGTAATTCAGCATATACCCGATTACCTACACGGGTGCGCGCTTGCCAAACTGTACGATTTAATAAATCTTTACGCATGCCCAGTTGACGATTTGGGAAATAGGCAACATCTATTTTTCCATCACCATTCTCATCCGCTACGGTTTTTAATAAAATGGTATTGGTTTGTAATGCACTAACCTGATCTAGAAATTGCCCAAGCTTTTGATCAAAAATTTCATTATTGGGACTGACCATTTCAGCCAAATCAAAACGGATATAACTTCTACGTTGCTTATGGATATCACTGGCAAAAGTCAAAAAATCCAGCATTTCTGCATGTAGCATTTCAGGGGTCGGGTTATTCATGACCAAGGCGCGTTGATAGGTTTGCCCCGAATCAGCAAGGGTGGACATACTGCCCAAACTAAATGACATAGGCAGACCCGCTTTTTCTGCAAGTTCTTCACTTTCCTTGGTCACGGCACCATAAGGCCAGAATATAGCCCTTGTATCTATTGCTAATTCAGTGTCTAAAATTTTCTTAGACTGTTTTAAATCATCTATAACCCGTTTTTGATAGGCTTGATCTGACTCGTAACGTTGATATTTTGGCAAAAATTGGCGTGTAATTGCCGCAGGTTGCATACTTTGTTGAGGATTGGCAAGTATACCTTTATGCAAGTTATCCGAATGTGAAACAAACTCTACCAGACCTGAACGTTGCATTTCCCGCATTTGATCCCAGGTCATCAAGCTATTTTGACCATAGGCCTCATAAGCATCTTTGGTATTCCCATTAATCCAGCTCGTCGGAATAGCAAAAGCAGCGAAATATTTATACTGTTTCAATAACGGGAAAACATGGGTATAACTACTGATTGCCCCATCATCAAAGGTTAATAACACTGATTTTTTTGGTAATTTCTTTTTCTTTTGCTGGGCATCCCATACATCTTGCAAATTAATCGTTTGCCAGCCTTCCTGTTTTAGCCATGCAAAATAGCGTCCTAAATTTTTGGTACTAATTGCATACAGATCCCGATCTCCGTCACGGGCAACATCATCCCGAACATCATGAAAAGTGATGGTCACAAATAAATTATCAGGTATTTCAGTGGTATTTTTAGTTATATTTTGAGCAAAAACCGTCACTGGAACGGCGAATGCCGTTACCATGACAGCAGAAAGTAAGGTTTTTATCACGTGTTTCATTAAAAAATTCCTTTAAAGCCCACTGTTGCATACGTTTTTTCTTCATCTTCACCATCATAAGGATGAGTTCCCCATCCTATGCCATAGTTCAGACGCCATGTCCGAGAAAGCTGCCAATCATGTTCATAAAAAACGTTATAAATTGGCTTGCTGGAATAGTTATCTTGTCCAAAAGTCCCAATGGTAGCTTCAAAATGTTGAGTGAAATTCCTGTCATATCTACGCCACGTAATCCACTCATGCTGTAAATTCAGTTCTGCACTATAACTTTCTTCAGGATTGAAATAGTCCACAATGACATCTTTGTTCTGGCTGTAATAACCAGCTAGAGTCAAACTGGTGGTATGATGCGGAGCTTGAAAAATCTGTTGTTTAAGGTATGCCGAAACCTCTTGGCGTGTATTGTCATCATCAATATCGGTTAACTGATAGACAAGACCTGCCTTACGGGATTCATGCTGTTGCCAATTCAAATCAAAGGTATAAGATTTTCCTTCATTGCCATTTCTGATGGCCTGTAAAGGAATATCCGCCTGACTATTAAATCCTAATGCGTACTGCCAATGATCATTCAGCCATTGTGACCAATTGAGCTTGACCCCAAAACGGTCTTGATCTTGTTCATTGTCGATACTCTGAGACAACATGATATTTACCGCTTTACGACGCGATGCCCATTCCAGCCCTAGACCTACACGTTGATCTTCAATGGTGCCGATATCATATTCACCAGAACGAAAACTGTGATCAACATAGGTACGATAATTATCAAAAAGCCATGGGCTATGAATGCGTGTGAAATGATCCTGCTCACGGTTCCCCCTCAAACGATCGAGTAAAGCCGAGTTATCGGAGTCACTTTCTGAAAAATTACTCAGGTGTTGAATAGAGGCATGATTACGGTCATTCAGTTCTTTTTTATTTTTTACTACAGTCGTATCTTCAGGCATGGTTTGCATGAGTTCAGCACTTTGGATACGCCATTCCTGGATATTTTCCAAAGCTCGCAGGTTTTCTAAATGACGGATTCGGATGCCTTCATCTACCGGTATGACGCCATCCCATTGAGATACGATCCATTCAGCACGTTGCGGGTTTTCACGCAAAAGTTGAATAAATGCGCGATTATTTTGGAAAAGTACGTTATTAGGCGCTTTTGCAATCAATTGTTCATAATATTGTTCGGCTTTGGCATATTCTTGACGATAGGCATAATTCAGCCCGACTAAAGCTAAATACTCACTTCGGTCATCATGGGTAACTTTATCCACACCTTTAGCATTACTGTATTGAAAAGTAGGTAAGGCTTTGTCCATTATTTTTAATAATTGATCAGCTTCCTTATATTTCTCCTGCTCAATTAACGAGTAATATAAGCCTGCATACAACTCAAAATGCGCATAGTTCTTTTCTTGCAGCAAATTTTTATAAATTTTTTCAGCGATTTGAGGCTGTTGATTCTTAAAGTAGGCATCTGCAATAGCCTGACGCACATAAGGAGGCATCTGTTCTATAGGCACGCCAGTTTTTGGAATTTGCTCGAAGACTTTTTGAGAGCGATTTCGTTCGTTTAAGGCATAAATGTATTCATAGTAAAATCGTCGCTTCCAACTCGGATCATTCGGCAGTTGCGATTCGTACTGTTCCATATCCGCGAGCACTTCATCAAGTGGCTGGTACGGCTGTTTTCGACCTCTATAAATGGAAAGCTTATAATATTCCACTGCATTTTGAATGCGCTGGGAAAATTCATTAATTTTGGCATTGGCTCTCAGATCGGCATTTTCTTTGAGTGATTGACTATTTTGTATAAAATTTTCCGCATTGGCATAATCTGCATTGGTCAGCAAGGCCAATGCATACTGTTCTTCGGTACTCACATCCTTGCTTTTTTCAATAGCCAAATTAGCCGTACTCAATGCCTCTACCGGCATATCTAGCAACCGGTAAGTATAAGAAAGCTGGGCTAAATAATCTGCTTCAACCTTATTAATGTCGACCTGAGAAAGTGTTTTTTTCGCCTGTGCCTTTTTACCCGCTTCTGCCTGCAATATGCCTGTCCAGACAATCCATTGTGGATTGGAATCGGTTTTTGCAAAGGTTTTGGCCCAGTTTTCTGCTAACTCAAATTTCTTTAAGTCGCGTAATGCCTTGATGACATATATTTTTCCATAGTCTGGAAATTGTTGACTTTGTATACCCTTTAGGTAGCGAATATCCGACTCTGCAAACTTTTTATTTTCATAAGCCATTACTACAAAATCAGCAATCAGTTTCTGATTATTGGGATAGCGGCCCAATAATTGTCTGAGTTTTTGTAAACCAGTGTCCACCTGGCCCTGTTTAATTAAAGGTATAACTTTTTCACGTTGTTGATCCACAACGTCCTTATAGATCAATTCTGCGTATGACAATGTAGAAAACAGTAAAGTCCCACAGGAAAGCGCGAGTACAGTGAAATTAAAGTTCATAATTAAAATATTCTTTATTCATTGTTATTAATGCTGACATTGTAATCCACAATATGTGAATAAAAGAGCAAATTAATAAAATATTGTGTTTCGTTTTGTGTTTTTTATTATTATGTGTGATATAAATCACATTATTTTAAATATAAATTATATTGTTTTTAATCTGATTATTTTAATTTAACGATAATATTTTCTTTATTCAAGCAACCTACAATTTTCATACAACAAGCTATTTTAACGGGTTGTAAAAATATCCTTCCTTACAATCTACTATTTTAATTTAAAATTCCTCAACGTTAGATTGTCACCCATATCAAATATTATGCAATAAAAAACCCTCAAAAGAGGGTTTTTTTATTGCACTTGTTATGTGTCACACCAAACCTTTATTCTTCAACACTTCAAACATGGTTGAGCCAAGTTCTGCAGGACTACGGGTATAAGCCATACCGGCTTTTTCAAAGGCTGCAAATTTTTCTTCTGCTGTGCCTTTACCACCAGAAATAATTGCCCCGGCATGCCCCATACGCTTGCCTTTAGGTGCCGTTACCCCTGCAATATAACCCACAACCGGCTTAGTCACATGAGACTGAATATATTCAGCGGCTTCTTCTTCTGCGGTTCCGCCAATTTCACCAATCATGATGATAGCTTCGGTTTGCGGATCTTCCTGGAACAGTTTCAGGCAATCAATCTGGTTCATGCCTGGAATTGGATCACCGCCAATGCCAATACAGGTGGATTGACCCAAGCCTAATTTAGTAGTCTGTGCCACTGCTTCGTAGGTCAATGTTCCGGAACGGGAAATAATGCCGATTTTACCTGGCTGATGAATATGTCCCGGCATAATCCCGATTTTGCACTCACCCGGTGTGATAATACCTGGACAGTTTGGCCCGATCAGACGTGTGCCATTACCGTTGGTTTCTAAATAGCGTTTGGCTTTTAACATATCCAGTGTTGGCACACCTTCCGTAATCACCACAATCAGCTCAATCCCAGAGTCTACTGCTTCTACAATTGAATCCAATACAAATGGTGCAGGGACATAAATCACAGAGGCATCTGCATCTGTTTCTTTGACTGCTTCTTTCATTGTATTAAAAACAGGAAGATTTAAATGGGATTGACCGCCTTTTCCAGGAGTTACCCCACCAACGACTTTGGTGCCATAGGCTAAGGCTTGTTCTGAGTGAAATGTACCATTTTTACCTGTAAAACCTTGTACCAATACTTTCGTGTCTTTATTGATTAATACGCTCATGTTTGATACTCCTTAAGCTTTTACAGCAGCAACAATTTTTTCTGCAGCATCGGCCAAACCTGATGCAGAAATTAACGTTAGTCCAGATTCATCCAATAACTTGGCACCCAGTTCTGCATTATTCCCTTCCAAACGCACAACGACCGGCACGGCTACATGAACTTCCTGAACCGCTGCAATAATGGCTTCAGCAATCATGTCACAACGTACAATCCCACCAAAAATATTAATTAAAACCCCTTGTACCGAACTGTCTGCCAAAATAATTTTAAAGGCTTCAATGACACGTTCTTTGGTTGCACCCCCTCCCACATCCAGAAAGTTTGCCGGCTGACCGCCATACAGTTTGATGATGTCCATGGTTGCCATGGCAAGACCGGCACCATTGACCATACAGCCAATGTTACCTTCTAGGGCTACATAATTCAGGTCATGCTCTGAAGCTTTCAATTCACGTTCATTTTCCTGAGATTTATCGCGCATCGCTGCAATTTCGGGCAAACGATACAAAGCATTAGAGTCGATCCCGACTTTGGCATCCACACATAAGATGTCACCATTTTCACGGACTGAAAGCGGGTTAATTTCAAATAAGGCAAAATCATTTTCAATGAATGCCTGATAGGCTGCAGTCATGATTTTGACAAACTGATTGATCTGCCCATCTTTTAAATTCAGTGCAAAAGCCACTTCACGCGCCTGGAATGGCAATAAACCCACCAGCGGGTCAACTTCAACTTTAATAATTTTTTCAGGTGTTTCTTCAGCAACCTTTTCAATTTCGACCCCACCCTCCGTGGATGCCATAAAGGTTACCCGACGGCTGGAACGGTCAACCACTGCACCGAGGTATAACTCGCGTTCAACCGGGTAAACATCTTCAGAGACTAAAATGCTGTTGACTGGCTGCCCATTGGCATCGGTTTGATAAGTGACCAAACGTGTACCCATAATCTGGTTAGCATAGTCTGCGGCTTCTTGTGCAGACTTCACCACTTTTACTCCACCGGCCTTACCACGCCCCCCGGCATGAACCTGGGCTTTGAGTACTGCAAATTTTCCTCCAAGCTGTTCAAAAGCTTGTACGGTTTCTTCTGCATTTGTTGCCAGGATACCCTCTTGCACCGGCATACCATATTTTTTTAATAACGTTTTTGCTTGATACTCATGTAGATTCATTGAACAACCTTTTACTACTTATTTGACTTTGTTATTACGTTCACCAATATTTTTTGGTTCACATCAATCAATATTGGTATTTTTTAGAACTTAAAATGATTCTTATCTTTATTTTTAGATGATTGTTCTAATAAAAACAACTATCAAATGTAAAAAGAGCGGCCTAAGCCGCTCTTTTTTTATTACTTACGCTTACGTTGAATCGCGTGAATCGCTCGACCATCTACAGCCAAAGCAGCTTCATGAACCACTTCAGAGAATGTAGGGTGACCAAATGTCATCAACTGTAAATCTTCAACAGAAGATACAAACTCAAGTGCGATCATACCTTGGTGTACGATATCAGACGCAGCAGGTCCAATCACATGCATGCCCAATAAACGGTCAGTTTTTGCATCAGCAACAAACTTCACGAAACCAGCATTTTCGCCAGCTGCCATTGCACGACCATTTGCAGCAAAGCCGAATTGACCTGTCTTAACGTCATGGCCTTTTTCTTTTGCTTGCTCTTCTGTTAAACCGACCCACGCCGCTTCTGGGTGTGTGTAAATTACAGAAATGATGGTGTCATAGTTCACTTGAGCAGCATGACCGTGAATACGTTCAACGGCCATTACGCCTTCTTCCATTGCTTTATGAGCAAGCATTGGACCACGTACCAAGTCACCAATTGCATATACGCCTTCAACAGAAGTCGCACACCAGTCGTTTACTTCAACCAGACCGCGTTCAGTTAACTTAATGCCTGAATCTTCAGCCAATAAACCTTCAGCATAAGCACGACGACCTACACAAACGATCAACTTGTCGAAAGTTTGAGTTTTGTCTTCGCCACCTTGAGTGTACTTAACAGTAACTTCACGGCCATTTACTTCAGTACCAGCAACTTTAGCGCCAACACGAATATCCAGACCTTGTTTAGTCAATACTTTTTGGTAGTCTTTCGCCAATGCTTTATCAGCCATTGGCAAGAATGCATCCATTGCTTCAAATACAACAACTTCAGCACCCAGACGACGCCATACTGAACCCAGCTCAAGACCGATGACACCCGCACCAATTACGCCTAGACGTTTAGGTACTTCAGGGAATTCAAGTGCGCTAGTTGAATCAACAATGATGTCTTGATCTACAGGAGCTACAGGAATGTTTACCGGTACTGAACCTGTCGCAAGAATGACATATTTAGGTTCAAGAATTTGAGTTTCACCTTCGTGAGATACAAATTCAACTTTTTTACCAGCAAGTAATTTACCGGTACCTTTTAACCATTCGATACCGTTACCTTTTAGAAGGCCATCGATACCCATTGTTAATTGGTTTACGATTTTGTCTTTACGAGCAAGCATTTTTGCAAGGTCGAATTTCACTTCACCAGTTGCAATACCGTGATCTTCTAAGTGATGCACTGTATCTTCATAACGGTGTGAAGAATCAAGCAAAGCTTTAGACGGGATACAACCTACGTTTAAGCAAGTACCACCTAAGGACGGTTTGCCTTTATGAATACGTTTTTCGATACAGGCAACTTTGAAACCAAGTTGAGCTGCACGAATTGCTGCTTCATAACCACCTGGTCCACCGCCGATAACAACAAGATCAAACTGTTGAGACATGTTTATCTCCAAAAATGGGCCTAGAGTTTCGCTCTAAGCCCATGGATTTATTCTATAGAATTAAAGGTCAAGGATAAGACGAGCAGGTTCTTCTAACAATTCTTTGATTGCTACAAGGAAACCTACAGCTTCTTTACCATCAATTAAACGGTGGTCATAAGACAGTGCCAAGTACATCATTGGCAAGATTTCTACTTGACCATTCACTGCCATAGGACGGTCTTGGATTTTGTGCATACCCAAGATTGCAGTTTGTGGTGTGTTCAAAATTGGTGTAGAAAGCAATGAACCGAAAGTACCACCGTTGGTAATAGTGAACGTACCACCAGTCATGTCTTCAATGCCTAACTTACCGTCACGTGCTTTAGCAGCATAAGCGCGAATACCGTTTTCTACTTCAGCATAGTTCATGCGGTCAGTATCACGTAATACAGGAACCACTAGACCACGGTCGCTTGATACAGCTACACCGATGTCATAGTAACCGTGATAAACAATGTCATCACCATCGATAGAAGCGTTTACAGCCGGATAGCGTTTCAGTGCTTCAGTCGCTGCTTTAACGAAGAATGACATGAAGCCCAGACGCGCACCATGACGCTTTTCGAATGCATCTTTATACTGAGCACGCATTTCCATGATTGGTTTCATGTTCACTTCGTTGAACGTAGTCAACATTGCTGTTGATTGAGTCGCAGCAAGTAAACGCTCAGCAACACGTTTGCGAAGACGGGTCATAGGAACACGTTTTTCGATACGCTCACCCACAGCAACGCTTAAAGGCGCAGCAGCAGGAGCCGCTGGTTTAGCTTGATGGTTTGCAACATCTTCTTTAGTGATGCGGCCACCGCGACCAGTACCTGCTACATCGCTAGCTGCAATACCAGTTTCAGTCAATGCTTTACGCACTGCTGGAGCTTGGTCTTGAACAGGCTGGCTACGTTCTACCACAGGTGCAGCACCCGCTTCAGTTTGAGCTGCAGCTTGTTCAACTTTCTCTTCAGATTGAACGGCTTGAGTTTGCGCAGCGCCAGAAACAGCACCTTCTTCAAACTGTGCAATCACTTCATTTGACAGCACTGTGTCGCCTTCATTTTTAATGATTGACGCAATTGTACCGTCCGCAGGAGCAACAACTTCCAAAACAACTTTATCAGTTTCGATATCACAGATCACTTCATCACGTGATACCGCTTCACCTGGTTGTTTATGCCAAGTTGCGATCGTACCGTCAGCAACTGACTCTGGGAATACCGGTGCTTTAATTTCGGTTGCCATTATTTAGAATCTCCTGATTGTTCAGCTGCAATCGCGAGTGCGTCATTTACCAGCTGAGCTTGTTGTTTTGCGTGCAAATATGGTGAACCACATGCCGGTGCAGCAGAAGCTTCACGGCCTGCGAAGCTAATACGTACTTGTTTACCTGATTTCATCACGTCGTCATATAGACGCGGTGCGATGAACAACCAAGCACCTTGGTTTTTCGGTTCTTCTTGAGCCCAAACCACTTCTTTGATATTTGGGTAAGAAGCAAGTACTTCAGCAATGCGTTGTTCTGGATATGGGTACAATTGTTCAATACGAACGATTGCAGTGTTGTTTAATTCCTGTTCACGACGTTTTTCAAGCAAGTCGTAATAAACCTTACCACCACAAAGTACCAGACGAGTCACATCAGACTTGTTGATGTTGTCGATTTCGTCAATCACAGTCTGGAATGAACCATTTGCAAGCTCTTCAAGCGTAGAAGTTGCAAGTTTGTGACGAAGCAATGACTTCGGCGACATGATGATCATTGGCTTGCGGATTGGACGAAGTGCTTGACGACGCATCGCATGGAAAATTTGCGCTGGGGTAGTCGGTGTCATCACCTGCATGTTGTCTTCAGCACAAAGCTGCAAGAAACGTTCTAAACGTGCAGATGAGTGTTCTGGACCCTGACCTTCAAAACCGTGTGGAAGAAGCATGGTTAAACCACACACGCGTTCCCATTTGGTTTCGCCAGATGCGATGAACTGGTCAATCACGACTTGCGCACAGTTCGCAAAGTCACCGAACTGCGCTTCCCAGATAATTAAGCTCTTTGGAAGCGTCGTTGCATAACCGTATTCAAATGCAAGTACCGCCATTTCTGACAATAAAGAGTCATAAATTGCTGTACGTGGCTGGTTTTCTTTCAGGTTACATAATGGAATGTAAGTTGAACCGTCCACCTGGTTGTGCAATTTCGCATGACGGTGTGAGAATGTACCACGACCCACATCTTCACCGGTTAAGCGAACCAGGAAGCCTTCATCCAGAATAGTTGCATACGCTAAAGTTTCTGCAGCACCCCAGTTCAATGGCATTTCACCCGTTTGCATTTTCAGACGGTCATCAATCACTTTTGCAACCTGACGTTGCATCACGAAGCCTTCTGGAAGCTCACGCATTTTGGTACCGAGTTCTTTCAAGCGTTCGATTGGGAATGATGTATCCCATTCGTCTGTATATTCGTGACCTAGGTATGGAGTCCAGTCAACAAACATTTTGGTATTTGGTTCAAGTACCAATGCATTGGCAACATGCTTGCCTGCTTCAAGGTCTGAACGGTATTGTTCAACCATTGCATCAGCAGCAGCACGATCCAGAACACCTTGTTGTACAAGTTGGTCAGCATAAAGCGTACGAGTGGTCGCTTTTTTGTTAATTACCTGATACATCATTGGTTGAGTTGCAGCTGGCTCATCCGCTTCGTTGTGACCACGACGACGGTAACAGAACATGTCAATTACAACGTCTTTACGGAAAGTATGACGGAAGTCATGTGCCAATTGAGAAACAAACAATACAGCTTCAGGATCATCACCATTCACATGGAAGATCGGTGCCTGAATCATTTTCGCGATATCAGTACAGTATTCTGTAGAACGTGCATCACGTGGGTCAGAAGTTGTGAAGCCAACCTGGTTGTTGACCACAAGATGAACTGTACCACCTACGGTATAACCACGCGTTTGTGACATCTGGAAGGTTTCTTGGTTAACACCTTGACCTGCAAATGCTGCATCACCGTGAACAATGATTGGCAATACATCGTCACCGCCAATGTCTTTACGACGCACTTGACGCGCACGTACAGAACCTTCAACCACAGGACCTACAATTTCAAGGTGCGACGGGTTAAATGCCAATGCCAAGTGAACTTCGCCGCCTGGAGTCATCACGTTAGATGAGAAACCTTGGTGGTATTTAACGTCACCAGAACCTTTTTTGTGCAGTGATTTACCTTCAAACTCGCCAAACAGGTCAGCCGGGTTTTTACCCATGATGTTCACAAGCAGGTTTAAACGGCCACGGTGAGGCATACCGATAACCACTTCTTTACAGCCTACAGAACCTGCGCGTTGAATCAGTTCATTCACCATAGGAATGAAAGATTCACCGCCTTCCACACCAAAGCGTTTTGCACCAACGTATTTATTACCGAGGTATTTTTCCAGACCTTCAGCTGCTGTTAAGCGTTCTAAGACGTGTTTTTTCTGTTCAGCAGTGAAACCGAATTGGCCTTTTGCACTTTCAAGACGTTGTTGAATCCAGCGTTTTTCTTTGGTATCAACAATGTGCATGTATTCAGCACCAATAGAAGCACAATAAGTTGCTTCCATTGCCTGAACCATTTCAGCTAAAGTTGCTTCAGTCTTACCGATTGCAAGGTTGCCCGTGTTAAACACTGTGTCTAAATCAGATTGAGTCAAACCATGCGCAGCAAGATCAAGATCAGGCACGATTTCACGCTTAGCCAGACCTAATGGATCTAATTTTGCTTTTTGATGACCACGGTTACGATAAGCTGCAATGAGTTGCAATACGCCAATTTGACGACGCTCATGCTCAGAACTTACAGCACTTTGAATCACAGGTTGAACGCGACTTGAGTTGCGACCTAATAAAAGGAATTGCTCACGTACATTGCTATGTGGTTGATCACCTTTAGGGAATTTACCGAAGTATTCTTGCCAGTCAGCACCTACTGAATCTGGAGCCGTCAAATACTGCTCATAAAGTTCTTCAATATACGCTGCACTGTCAGCGCTAAGTTCAGTGTCAAGACGCAGTGCGTCAGCAACTTCTTGCATTTGTGGACCCATTTCCTATTGCAAAAACATTTTCAGGATGCTTTTTAAGCGAACCCATGATTAATAATGTCAAATTGGTAACATGACATTAGTCCCCATAAGGCATAAGCCATGAGGCGTGATCACTACATTAGGAATAACCCAATGTGAATAATGAATCATAACGCCCTCATTGGCATCATCACTCATTGATATATACTCGACCAAAACCGAGCAATTTTTTGCAAATCGACTTAGAAAAAATAACTACGTGACTTAATTTTTCTAAAACGATTTATATTTATTTATAAACCTTATACATAATTTCAAATGTTGAAAAAATGTACGCAAATACAGGGCTTTTTTTAAATATAGCTTTGTGTCAAATCGTAACATGTTCTCCAGTTGCAATTGATTTTTTTGACACATACCTCTCATAACTTAGCGAAATACACATCTAACATTTTCATCTAACATATGGTGCTTTATCTCATAATTAGATTCAATCTAGACCAAAGTCCTAGCCCACCTCACCATATATAACAAAAGAGAGCACAATATTTAAACTGGCTCTCTTTATCTGCGTTATATAATAACATTTTAATCTCAAATTTGCAGATTCAAGCCTAAAATTAGTGCTTTAATCACCCATTCAAACCATCCCACCAGACCCAGATCGTTTTTAAGCAAAATTCTGCTTTTGTTTTAATCAATTATATATTTTTTAACACCGCTGCACACCCCCACTCCCATCTATTCATATAAGCATTTAGTATTCCATACTTATTTACAACTATTAAAAGTATAAAAAAAGCACACCTATGGGTGTGCTTTTTTTTGACTGGAGCAGATTAGCCTGCCTGGTCTAACAACATGCTACGGATGTGACCGATAGCTTTAGTTGGGTTAAGACCTTTAGGACAAACTGATACACAGTTCATGATGCCTTTACAACGGAATAGCGAGAACGGGTCGTCAAGACGAGCCAAACGCTCTTGAGTTGCAGTATCACGAGAGTCAATGATAAAGCGGTAAGCATTCAACAATGCTGAAGGACCCAAGAACTTGTCAGGGTTCCACCAGAATGACGGACATGAAGTTGAACAGCATGCGCAAAGAATACATTCGTATAAACCGTCAAGGTGTTCACGATCTTCAGGAGACTGTAAACGCTCTTTCGGTGGCGCAGGCTGGTTGTTGATCAAGAACGGATGAATTTTATTGTACTGATCGTAGAACTGGTTCATGTCTACAACCAGGTCTTTAACCACTGGAAGACCTGGAAGTGGACGAACAGTAATTACTTCCGGTAAGTCGTTCAGGTTCCACAAACATGCCAAACCGTTTTTACCATTGATGTTTACACCATCAGAACCACAAATACCTTCACGGCATGAACGACGGAACGTTAAAGATTCGTCTTGTACTTTCAACGCAAGAAGAGCATCAAGCAACATACGGTGCTTGTCTGTCAATTCAAGTTTAAAAGTTTGCATGTACGGTGCTTTATCCTTGTCAGGATCGTAGCGGTAGATATTAAATGTACGAGTACCTCTACTCATCTTACTTCTCCCTATTAGAATGTACGCGGTTTAGGTGGAATTGCAGCAACCGATAAAGGCTTATAACGCACTGGCTTGTACTCAAGATGGTTGTCAGCAGAGAACCATAATGTGTGCTTCATCCACTCATCATCACGACGACCGTATGGATAATCCGCATGTTCTGGCGGCAATTCAAAATCGACCACCGTATGCGCACCACGACATTCTTTACGAGCAGCAGCAGAAATCAGTGTTGCTTTCGCCACTTCATACAAGTTTTCAACTTCCAAAGCTTCAATACGTGCAGTGTTGAATACTTTAGATTTGTCTTTCAAGTGAATGTTACGAACACGTGGCTCAATCGCAAGAATTTGCTTCACCCCTTCTTCAAGAAGTGCAGATGTACGGAATACACCAGCGTGGTCTTGAACGATATCACGGATTGCATCAGCAACTTCTTGAGCATTTTCACCTGAAGTTGATTCATCCAATTTACGAATACGCTCAACAGTTTGTTCAAGCACAGTCGTAGGAAGCGGTTGGTACTCATCACCATGATGTTTAGTTACATAGTCAATGATATGTTGACCAGCAGCTTTACCAAATACAACCAAGTCAAGCAATGAGTTTGTACCTAGACGGTTCGCACCATGTACCGATACACATGAACATTCACCAATTGCATAGAAACCTTTCACTGGTTTAGTGAAGTCACGGCCTTCCGCATTTGTAGAATAAACATCAGTATCTTTGTTGTAGTGTGCTTCAAGCGGAGTTATTTCGCGAGATTCAGGAACTACAACCTGACCATGAATATTCGTTGGAATACCACCCATTTGATAATGGATTGTTGGTACTACCGGAATTGGCTCTTTGGTGATATCCACGTTCGCGAATTTCTTACCAATCTCGAATACAGATGGAAGACGTTTCATGATTGTGTCAGCACCCAGGTGCGTCATATCAAGAAGGATGTAGTCGCCTTTAGGACCACAACCACGACCTTCTTTGATTTCCTGGTCCATAGAACGTGATACAAAGTCACGTGGCGCCAAGTCTTTCAAAGTTGGAGCATAACGTTCCATGAACGGTTCGCCGTCTTTGTTACGAAGGATTGCACCTTCACCACGACAACCTTCAGTTAACAATACGCCTGCGCCCGCAACACCCGTTGGGTGGAATTGCCAGAATTCCATATCCTGTAATGGAATACCTGCACGAGCCGCCATACCAAGACCGTCACCAGTGTTGATATACGCGTTAGTAGATGCACGGTAAACACGACCTGCACCACCTGTAGCGAACAATGTTGCTTTCGCCTGGAATACTGCAATTTTACCAGTTTCTTGGTCAATAGCAGTTACACCCAGTACGTCACCCTCTTCGTTACGGATCAGGTCAAGAGCGATCCATTCAACGAAGAATTGCGTACCCATTTTCACGTTGCTTTGATAAAGCGTGTGAAGAAGTGCGTGACCTGTACGGTCAGCTGCAGCACATGCGCGAGGAACTGCTTTTTCACCGTAGTTTGCAGAGTGACCACCGAATGGACGTTGGTAAATTGTACCGTCTGCGTTACGGTCGAATGGCATACCCAAGTGTTCTAATTCATAAACCACTTGTGGCGCTTCACGCGTCATAAATTCGATCGCGTCTTGGTCACCTAACCAGTCAGAACCTTTTACGGTGTCATAAAAGTGGTAGTGCCAGTTATCTTCCTGCATGTTACCAAGAGATGCACCAATACCACCCTGTGCAGCCACAGTATGAGAACGTGTTGGGAATACTTTAGTCAGTACCGCAACTTTCAAACCCGCCTGAGCAAGCTGGTAAGATGCGCGCATACCTGAACCACCACCACCAACGATAACAGCATCGAAAGTTTCGTGTGGAATATTTGTGTAATCTTCTTTAGGGGTTATAGCGCCCATGATATTTTCCTATCAATTCGCCCAAAAAATCTGGATCGCCCAGATTGCATATGCAAATACAGCAATAATGACTGCTGAAGTCAGCACCAAACGCAAGCCTGAAGCTGAAGGACCCATTTGACGAGTAGTCACATAATCCGTGAATACCTGCCACATGCCGATCCAAGCGTGTGCGACAAGAGATAAGACTGCCAATAAAGACATAATCTTCATTGGTAATGTCATCATAAAGCCAAACCATTGTTCATAGTTAAATCCACCATTAAGAAGGATCCAACCCAATACCACAACAGTATAAACAGCTAATACAACAGCACTTACACGTTGGATAAACCAATCGCGAGAACCTGAACCCGTTAAACCTGTAGCACTTTTCATTAGAGAACAATCCATACAAATGATGCGACAATTGAAATCGCAGCCAAGATCAATGAAATAGTAGCTGCTACACGACCACTTTGCAGTTCTTCAGCAAAACCAAGGTCAGCAAGTAAATGCTTAATACCCATAATAAAATGGAAAAGTAAGCCGGCTACAAATACCCATACGATAAAGCGCACAATGAAGCCGCTAAAGATTGCCTGAACTTCAGCAAAACCTTCAGCAGAAGACAATGATTTGTCTAGAAGCCACAAAAGTACCGGTACAAGTAAAAATACGATGACACCAGAAAGACGGTGTAGAATTGATGCAATAGCCACAGGGGATTTTAAGTTTACTTCTAAAACTTGACCCATGGACAAATTGACAGGTCTGTTGCTTTTCACAGCGGGCATCCTGTAAGTAAAAACTCCATCCGGAGTTTGTTGGAATTAATTCGAAGGAAAGCTAGCATTTTTAGGCAATTACTCTATCCAGTAATGCCTAATTTTAAAACGACACTGAATTATAAAACGTGAACTATCAAAACACAAACAATCACATTTAGCTTTTCCATAAAAAAATGTTAAATAAGAATCATTAACATAAAATCCACAAGTCAAGCAGACAAAATACATCTAAGAAAACAGAGCTATATACTTGGTTTTTATTAAATAAAAGTCGATTTTATTTATCGTTTTTAGCTTTGAGAATTTAATTTATTTATTTAGACTAAAGATGAACAAAAGAATTACTATATTTTACAACAAACTTAACCACATTTATATCATTTATGATAAATTTCATTTTTAATATAAATATATAGCATTTATAAAAATTATATCAACTTAAGATCATGAAATGAAATAATCACTTAGTCTGTGAATAATTCCCCACTACAGCAAAATCATGCTGATTTTTTCAGCAAAATTATGGTTTATTTTTCCCAATTTGAACAAATAACCAGCATTTCCACCCACTTTTAGCAGTTATTTTTTAACCAAACAAACTTTATTTTACTTTTAATTTATCGCTTTTAATTATGACCAATAAAACAGCAAAAAATACAATAAAAAGATGTAAGTTACGAAAATTATAATAATTTTAAATATTAAACTTGATATAAACTTTCAGTCTATCAGAGTTTTTAGGAATTAAAAATTGCCTACAATTCCCACAACATGCATATTTTTTTCTGCAACTTATTTTCATTTGACTTATTATACGGCGTCGATACTGATATTTTCCTCATGGCTACTGGATTTTGTGATCCAATCCTTATGAGGGTGTCGTTTTATCCATAAGTATAATTGACAAAATTTCAGTACTCTCTAATCTTATAGCAAATTTTTGATCCGTCTGATTCGCGCATTAAAAGATTAGTACTACGAGTCAGATAAAACATTCACCAGGACAGGAGATCTATTGAATGTCTGCAGCAACTGGCAAAAAAGCCGTTTTACAGCTTGATGGCAAAGAAATTGAATTACCAATTTACAGCGGCACATTGGGCCCAGATGTAATCGACGTTAAAGATGTGTTGGCCGCAGGTCACTTTACTTTTGATCCTGGTTTTATGGCAACCGCTGCATGTGAATCTAAAATCACATTCATCGATGGTAATAAAGGTGTGCTTTTACACCGCGGTTACCCAATCGACCAGCTTGCAACTAAAGCAGACTATCTAGAAACTTGCTACTTATTGTTAAACGGCGAACTTCCAACTGCTGAACAAAAAGTAGAATTTGATGCTAAAGTTCGTAACCACACTATGGTTCACGACCAAGTTAGCCGTTTCTTCAATGGTTTCCGTCGTGATGCTCACCCGATGGCAATCATGGTTGGTGTAGTTGGTGCGCTTTCTGCGTTCTATCACAACAACCTGGACATCGAAGATGTTAACCACCGTGAAATTACTGCAATCCGCCTGATTGCTAAAGTTCCTACGCTAGCAGCTTGGAGCTACAAATACACAGTTGGTCAACCATTCGTTTATCCACGTAACGACTTGAGCTACGCTGAAAACTTCCTATACATGATGTTTGCTACTCCTGCAGACCGTGACTACAAAGTTAACCCAATTCTTGCGAAAGCAATGGACCGTATCTTCACACTTCATGCTGACCACGAACAAAACGCTTCTACGTCTACAGTACGTCTAGCAGGTTCTACGGGTGCTAACCCTTATGCATGTATCGCTGCTGGTATCTCTGCACTTTGGGGTCCTGCTCATGGTGGTGCGAACGAAGCCGTTCTTAAGATGCTTGATGAAATCGGCACTGTAGAAAACGTGGCTGGCTTCATGGAAAAAGTGAAGACTAAAGAAGTTAAACTCATGGGCTTCGGTCACCGTGTGTACAAAAACTTCGACCCACGCGCGAAAGTAATGAAAGAAACTTGTGATGAAGTTCTTGGTGCTCTTGGCATCAACGATCCACAGCTTGCTCTTGCTATGGAACTTGAACGTATCGCGCTTTCTGACGAATACTTCATCAAACGTAACTTGTACCCTAACGTAGACTTCTACTCAGGTATCATCCTTAAAGCGATTGGTATCCCGACTGAAATGTTTACTGTAATCTTCGCACTTGCACGTACAGTGGGCTGGATCAGTCACTGGTTAGAAATGCACAGCGGTCCTTACAAAATCGGTCGTCCACGTCAGCTTTACACTGGTGAAGTTCAACGTGACATCCAAGGTCGTTAATTCATTTAGAATTGATTACTAAAAAAACCACCCATATGGGTGGTTTTTTATGTCTTTTACTTCTGCCCAACTATTTTTAAAATCAAAATTTTAATTATTTTTGAAGAAAAAATGTCTTTTATGCTTTATATATAGCATTCTTTGGCTTTTGATACTTTTTATAAAATGGCCACGTACTATTTTAAATAAACAACAATATAATTTTTTCATTTTTTAAAAAATAGAAATCCAACTTAACAATTAAAATGATCCGCCAGATTTAAATGTTAATGATTCACATACACACCCTCACTCATTTCATTTGAATTCAGCATTTATTATGCTTTTAGAATTAAAATCAGCATCTATACTTATCTTCTACCCCCTTTTTTTCATTTATACCTTTAAAAATTGTAAAAGTCTTATCAATAGACTTCTTACATCATCCCCTTTACTCTTCTATGAGATGAAATAAAGAGGTTAGGAATAATTATGAAAGACGTTTATTCTAATTTTATACATTTTAAATACAAATTAAATTCATATACCAACAGCACATTAAAATATTTTATAGTTAATTTTTTATAATAAGCTCATATATAACATCAAGTAACAACAGAGTATTATATTGTTATTCACCTTATTTATAAAAAAATAAAGCCATTTAATTACAGTCCATTACCAGTATATTTTTTATTTATTATTTACATTAACAATAATAGAAACACATCATTTATTTATTAATAAATTATTTCTTTTAATTTATTAGAGTTGTTTATTACAACAGTCTTACCCAAAAATAAAGATAGGACGAAAAAAATGGCTAATCGAAGTAATGAAAATGAAACAGAACATTCAAATCGCGGATTTGCAAGTATGGATCCCGAAAGACAACGTGAAATAGCAAGTAAAGGTGGTCATGCCGCGCATGAAAGTGGGCATGCTCATGAATTCACCTCAGAGGAAGCCCGTGCAGCCGGTCAAGCTGCTCATAGAAGCGGACATGCTCATGAATTTACCTCGGAAGAAGCGCGTGAGGCAGGTGCGCGCAGCCATATGAATACAAGCGGTCGCAGCCGTTATGATGACGACGATGACCGTGGTGGTCGCTCTAGTCGTAGCCGTTACGATGATGATGACCGTGGTGGTCGCTCTAGTCGTAGCCGTTATGATGATGACGATGACCGTGGTGGTCGCTCTGGTCGTAGCCGTTACGATGATGACGATGACCGTGGCGGTCGTGGTCGCAGCCGTTACGACGATGACGATGACCGTGGCGGTCGTGGTCGCAGCCGTTACGACGACGATAATCGCGGTGGCCGCTCAGGCCGAGGTCGTAGCCGTTATGACGATGATGACCGTGGTGGCCGTGGTCGTAGCCGTTATGATGATGACGATGACCGTGGTGGTCGTGGTCGCAGCCGTTATGATGACGATGATCGCGGTGGCCGTGGTCGTAGCCGTTATGATGATGATGACGATGACCGTGGTGGTCGTGGTCGCAGCCGTTATGATGACGATGATCGCGGTGGCCGTGGTCGCAGCCGTTATGATGACGATGATCGCGGTGGCCGTGGTCGTAGCCGTTATGATGATGATGACGATGACCGTGGTGGTCGTGGTCGCAGCCGTTATGATGACGAT
>NZ_JBNCAT010000010.1:0-72530 GCF_049808495.1 Acinetobacter sp. G11 | reverse complement strand
TTCTACAATTCAAAACGCAGACATGGTTCCAATGGTCAGCGTTCTCCATTAGATTATGAAAAGGCCCATCAAAAGATGGTTAGGTGTGTCTAGAATTTTGGTGGCTATTCATTATTTAAAAAAACCAGTCATTTAAATTTTATATCTTTTGTTTACAAACTTTCCCGGCTGTTCAAAATTAAGCACCTTGGCATAATTACCCGCAGCAGTCGCATTTTCAGGGATGTCTTTGGTCACTACACTGCCCGCACCAATAGTGACATTATTGCCAATTTTAACATTTTCAATAATACACACATTCGGCCCGATATAGACATTATCCCCAATCATCGCCGCCGGACCTAAATTTGCACCGATGGTGGTATATTGCGACAAATTTACATTATTGCCTATGGTTGCCGTTGGACTTACCACCAATGGTCCGCCATGACCAATATATAAGCCAAAGCCAATTTTTGTATTGGCATGAATATCAATGCCATATTTTTTCTTTTTATAATAAAAAACAGGATAGGCAATCTTGGCAAGCCAAGTTTTAGAACTGGCGATTCTAAGCCAGACAGAAAAATTAAACCCTCGATTAAAAAAATAATTTTTAATGAAAGCACTCAGTTTTTGATTGCCTGTATATCGATATAAATCACTCAAAATTAATTTCAAGATCATCGAATTCACCTGTCTGTTCATGATCGGATCTTAGATAAACCCTTTCGGATTCTGCTTTTGCCAGTTCCAGCTGTCTGCCAGCATATCTTCCAGAGTATATTGCGGTTTCCAGCCTAGCTCTTGCACAGCACGGCTATTGTCTGCAAATGAAGTCGCCACATCACCTTCACGGCGTGGCTCAATGCTATAGGCGACCGGCACATGGTTGACCCGTTCGAACGTCTTGACCACTTCCAGAACCGATGACCCCTGACCGGTTCCAATATTCCAGGCACGACAGCCTTTTGCCATAAGGCGGTTATTCAAGGCACACAAATGCGCATTCGCCAAATCCACCACATGGATATAATCGCGCACGCCCGTCCCGTCAACGGTATCGTAATCATTGCCGAAGATCGCCAGTTTTTCACGGCGGCCCACTGCCACCTGAGTAACAAATGGCATCAGGTTATTCGGAATGCCTTGCGGGTCTTCCCCAATACGGCCACTTTTATGCGCACCGACCGGGTTGAAATAACGCAGTAAGGCAATCGACCAGCGCTCATCTGCCAGGGCCAATTTCTGTAAAAGCTGTTCAACCATCAGTTTGGTATAACCATAGTTATTACTTGGCATACCTGTAGGCATGTCTTCATTTAAAGGCGAGACATTGGCCTCATCATACACGGTGGCCGATGAACTGAAGACCAGATTAAATATCCCGGCACGCTGCATGGCCTGTACCAGTTGAATGGAGCCAGAAATATTATTGTCAAAATAAGCCAGTGGAATTTGCTGGCTTTCCCCTACCGCTTTTAGCCCAGCAAAATGAATTACCGCATCAATGTGATGCTGCTGAAAAACCTGATCTAGACCCTGGGCATCGCGAATGTCACCTTGCACAAAAGTGAGGGTTTTTCCGCAGATCTGTTGTACACGGTTTAAAGATTCTTCCGAACTATTGCAGAGATTATCCAGCACAATGACATCATGCTCTGAATTTAACAGCTCCACACAGGTATGCGAGCCAATATAGCCTGCACCGCCAGTCACCAAAATTTTAGCCATGGGTTTTTCCTAATAGTATCTTTAATAAACCTTGAGTCGAGGCATCCAGCTCTGAAATATTCTGACTTTCACCACTTAAAATCGGCAGCAGCTGATTGGCAATTTCCTTGCCCTTTTCAACGCCCCACTGGTCAAAGGGATTAATATTCCACAGCACTGACTGCACAAACACTTTATGTTCATACATGGCAATCAGCATACCCAGACTATAGGGTGTCAGCTCTTTAAGTAAAATGGTGCTACTGGGCTGATTGCCTGCATATTGTTTATAGGCAGGTAAATCATTAAGTTCAGCCTGATCCAAGGCCTGATTGCCAAATGCCAGCAAGCGCGACTGTGCCAGACAGTTGGACAGTGCCAAATGATGCTGCTCGATCAAGGCCTCGGCATTGTCTACATAAGTAAATTGCTGGGCATTATAGCGTTTTACCGGAGCAATGAAATCACAGCTGACCGCTTGTGTGCCTTGATGCAATAACTGATAGAAAGCATGCTGGGCATTCGGTCCAACCTCGCCCCACACAATCGGGCAAGTATTGGTTTCAACCTGCTCACCTGTACGTTGAATCGATTTGCCATTCGATTCCATTTCCAGTTGTTGTAAATACGAAGCAAAATATTTTAAACGGCCATCATAAGGCAAAATGGCATGGGTCTGGATATCTAGAAAGTTGGCATTCCAGGCACCCAGCAAGCCCATCAACACCGGAATATTCTGTGCAAAAGGGGCATTACGGAAATGCTGATCCATGGCATAAGCCCCGGCCAGCAGCTGCTTGAAGCCTTCAACCCCAATAGTTAATGCAATCGGCAAGCCAATACATGACCAGAGTGAATAACGCCCGCCGACCCAGTCCCAGAGCAACAACTGATTTTCAGGCGCAATGCCCCATTCGGTCATTTTCTCGGGTTTGGTGGAGACTCCGATAAAATGGTGCTTGAGAATATGTGGATGCTGACCTAAGGCTTTTTCCAGCCACAAACGCACGGTTTGTGCATTGGATAAGGTATCAATGGTGCCAAAAGACTTGGATGAGATAATAAATAAAGTGGTCTCTGGCCGCAGCTGATGCAGCAATGCTGAAAGCTGGCTGCCATCCATGGTCGAGACAAAGTGTACATTTAAAGGCCGGGTAGTGTATTTTTTAAAATCAGATAATGCATGGCTAACCATCGCTGGCCCAAGATCCGACCCTCCAACCCCAATATTGACCACATCCTGAATCACTTCCCCGGTCGCGCCGCGAAACTGACCGGCATGGATTTTTTCCACCAAGGCATACATGCGCTGAAGTTGCTGATGAACCTGTAATGCAACTTCAGCATGCTGTAGATCATGCGGAGGCAAACGCAATGCCCAGTGCATCGCCGCACGCTGTTCGGTATAGTTAATGGCTTCACTGGAAAACAGCCGTTTAATCCAGGGCTTAAGCTGTTGTGCATGAGCCCACTCAATCAAACGTTCCAGTACAGCCTGATTGATCCGATGCTTGCTAAAATCGAAGACAATGGTGTCTAAATTTACAGAAAATTTTTGAAAACGGTCATGATCTTCTGCAAAAAAATAGCTTAAATGCTTGTTCTCACATTCATTTTTCAGGTTCAGCAGCTTGCTTAGAACGCTATCAATCTCTTCTACTGGATAAGGTTGTGCTTGATTCGTCATTAACGCCCTACCCCCATATAAGCAAATCCCTGCGCTTTCACATAGTCGGGATCGTAAATATTTCGACCATCCAGAATCAGCGGATGCTGCATGATTTTTAATAAAGTCGGGTAATCCGGACTCCAATATTGTTTCCAGGCAGTTAACAGGCATAAGGCATGTGCGCCGTTTACGGCTTCATACTGGTCGGTACAATAAATCAGGTCCGCACGATGGCCATAGACTTTCTCAATTTCAGCCAATGCTTGCGGATCATGCAGTTTGACCGTCACGCCTTGCGCCCATAAGGCTTTCAGCATGGTATGAATCGGTGACTGCTGGATACGTGCCGTATTTTCTTTAAAAGAGACACCCCAAATTGCCACCGTTTTGTCTTTTAAATCGCCATGGTAATAATTCCACAGCTTTCTAAACAGCAGCTCTTTTTGCTGTTTATTGATTTCCCACACCTGCGCCAACAGCTGACTTTTCGTTCCTGTCCCGGACACGGTATTGGCCAAAGTAAGAATATCATGCGAGAAGTTCTCTCCGCCAAAACCTGCTCCTGGATACAGATACGATGACCCAATCCGGCTATCCGCTGCCATGCCCTGACGCACATGCTCGATATCAATGCCCAGTTTTTCCGCAACTACGGCCAAGTCGTTGATATAGCTAATGCGTGTCGCCAACATGCCTGAAATGCTAAGCTTGGTAAATTCAGCATCTAAAATGGGCATAAATAGATATTGCTGATGGCGCGGAAATAATGGACGCAATAATTCCTGGATTTTGAGTTGAACCTTGCTTTGCTCACAGCCCACAATCAACTGTTCGGCTTGAGTCATGCTGGCCAAGGCATTTCCCTCCTGAATGATGTCAGGTAAATACACCCAGTCATCTTCAGGTAAATACTTTTGCAATTTGTCCGTACCATGCAAGCCTAGCGTGGACGCGTTAATCATCAGTTTAGGATGAATAATTTGACGCTGACCGATTTCTTTTAATATTTCAATCCCTAAATTTTCTTCAGTCGGATTAAAACTAAAGAAATAGGCATCGATATCCAGGGCAATATCATTCAGGTGACAGTATTTTAAAAAACTATTTTTTTCTTGTTTATCCAGTAACTGTTTGACTGCATCATCTTGGGTATAAGCCTGTTCTAAAGCACTTTTTTTAAAAAAATCACACCAGTACACCTGATGGCCACATTCCGCCAACAATGCTGAAAGAACACCTGAATACAGGGTTTGTCCAAATACTGCAACCTTCATCATTCACCGCCTTATAATGCAAGTTCCTGGATGAGTGCTTTAAAGTCCTCACCCAATTTAGGATGATCTACACCATAATGTAACACGGCTTTGAGATAACCCAGTTTGCTGCCGCAGTCAAAGGTTTGACCTTTCATACGATAGGCTTCAACCGTTTCCGTCTTTTGTAATTCCGCAATCGCATCGGTGAGCTGAATTTCGTTGCCTGCACCTTTGGGGGTATTTTCCAATAACTGCATAATCTTGGCAGGCAATACATAACGCCCTATGACGGAAAGATTGGAGGGTGCCGTACCGACTGCCGGTTTTTCTACAATCCCTTGCATTACGCTACTTTCACCTTCTAAAGGTGAGCTTGCGACATCTACAATACCGTATTGATCGACCAGATGATCCGGCACAGCTTCTACCATAATTTGTGAAGCTTGAGATGCGTTAAAACGTTGAATCATCAAGCTTAAATCATTAACCGGATCAGAGTCTTTCACCAATACATCAGGCAGTAAAACGGCAAAATCCTCTTCTCCTATCACATCTTTAGCACAGAGCACGGCATGACCCAAGCCTAAAGGCTGTGGTTGGCGTACGCTGATCACACTGATATGGGGAGGTAAAATCTCGGTAATTTCTTTGAGCAAATCGAATTTCTTTTTGTTTTCGAGTGTCGTTTCCAGCTCAAAGTTCCGGTCGAAATAGTTTTCAATGGAAGCTTTAGATGAATGAGTTACCAGAATAATCTGTTCAATTCCAGCTGCGACAGCCTCACGTACCACGTATTCAATGGCTGGACGGTCGACCACAGTCACCATTTCTTTAGGAATGGATTTACTGGCCGGTAAAAAACGGGTGCCCAGACCTGCAACCGGGAGAATGGCTTTTTTGATCATATTGACTAAGCTTAACCTAACATACTTTTGAGTCATCTTTAGGTTCATTACCCTGAAACAATGAAGGCCCTACATGCCCAGGGGCATTAATACCATCACCCCTCGTCATTACGCCAACTGTTTTCCACATAATTTTGAAATCTATCCTAATATTATGGTTGTCTACATACCAAACATCACATTTAAAACGATCTTCATAATCCAGTTCATTACGACCGCTTACTTGTGCCAAGCCGGTCATTCCCGGTCTAACCTCCAAACGTCGAGCTTGTTCAGGAGAATAAAGCTCAACAAATTCCTTAAGCATTGGTCGTGGACCAACCACACTCATCTCACCTTTTAAAACATTAATAAGCTGTGGCATTTCGTCTAGGCTTGTGGAACGGAGTTTTTGTCCAAAAGCAGTAATTCGTTGCTCATCTGGTAACAAATTACCTTCCTTATCAACAGCATTTTTCATAGAACGAAACTTAATCATTTTGAAAAGTTTACCATCTTTACCAGGTCGTTCTTGATAAAAAAAGACAGGCGAGCCAAGATTTCTTCGGACTTTAAGCGCCACAAAAACAAAGATAGGCGAAAGAACTATAAGAGCGATAGATGCAATAATAAAATCTATTAGTCTTTTCATAACAAATTCTCTACGGCCTTATTTTTAATAAATTTCATTAATTATTGAAATAATTTTTTTCATAGCTACCGGTTCAACATAATGCTCTATTAAAGTCTGCTTTGCAGAAATATGTTTCATATTATGAAATTCATCATTAATTTTTAAAAACTTTTTAGCCAACTTTTGGGATTTCTATCATGAACTACCAACCCAAACTATGCTTCTTAATCAAAGCAGATCCTTCAGATTCCTTATTCCATTTTATTAGCCGCCCTAGAATAAATAGTAGGTTTTTATTGCGACACCAAGTTCATACACCCCTTCAGTTAGAGTACCTATAGAAACATCTCCAGCATTTAAGCCTTCAGACTTCCTTCTCGAATCAATCCTGCCTATAAATTTAATATGATCAGCATTCACCGTTAGCATCTCGAATCTAAAAACTCGCTCATCTGCTCCTCTTCTAAAAAGTTTCAGATAATAATTTCAATTATTCAATAATATTATGAATACTTGGCACCCGCGTATATTATCAAAAAAATTAAAGATTTATTTTAAATTATGCCAAGACAAATGCGAATGTACCAAATTATGCAATTTATCTTCCACATTATTACCCTCTACATCAACCCACTTTTAAATTACTCAATCTCTCTCATAAATCAAGAATTGATCTTTTTTTGATGAATATTTGTACTACATTTTTTTAGCGTTCATGCATAATATACGTCTGAAATACATCAGCTCGAAGATGCTTCTTTTTACTCAATTCAAGTAATACAGGAGCTTCTTATGATCAATTTTTCATTTAATAGTTGAACAATCGAAGAAGCATTTTCCGACTAAAGGTACCCCCCTAAACTATGTCTGGAAAACATCAAGTTCATTTTTTATATAAGTAATTGAAAAATATCTAACTCTATCTAATTGCTCTAAACTACAGCTCAATCATTGATATAACCAATCCGTGTTACAACCCTCCCGAATATTAAGTTTAGTCAATTCAGCATTAAAAACAGGCATAAATAGGTATTATTGCTGATGGGAAATAAAAGATGTAACCATTTCCTGACTTTGTTTTAAACTTCAGATGGGTTACAGCCTACTATCAATGGCTCGGCTTTTGCCATACTTTGTAACGCATTGCATTCCTGAATAACATCTGGCAAATCAATCCAATGATCATCAATCAGCATTTTCCTAAATTTTTCAGTTCCATCCATCACCGAAGTTGAAACATAAATAATTCAGCACTATTGTAATTGTTCTAAAAGATCTAGCTCTAGTGTTCTTTAGTCGGATTGAAACTAGAAAAAATAAGCATCAATTTCCAGACTCAGATCAGAAAGTTACAATATTTAAGCGACCCACTTTCAGCTTTTTCAGCAAACGACTGACTGCTGAAATAGCCCCCTACACCTGATGGCTACATTCGGCCAGCAATGCTGAAAGAACACCTGAGTACAGGGTTTGTCCAAATACTGCAACCTTCATCATTCACCGCCTTATAATGCAAGTTCCTGGATAAGTGCCTTAAAGTCCTCACCCAATTTAGGATGATCTACACCATAATGTAACACGGCTTTGAGATAACCCAGTTTGCTGCCGCAGTCAAAGGTTTGACCTTTCATACGATAGGCTTCAACCGTTTCCGTCTTTTGTAATTCCGCAATCGCATCGGTGAGCTGAATTTCGTTGCCTGCACCTTTGGGGGTATTTTCCAAAAGTTGCATAATTTTGGCAGGTAATACATAACGCCCTACGACAGAAAGATTGGAGGGTGCCGTACCGACTGCCGGTTTTTCTACAATCCCTTGCATTACGCTACTTTCACCTTCTAAAGGTGAGCTTGCAACATCTACAATACCGTATTGATCGACCAGATGATCCGGCACAGCTTCTACCATAATTTGTGAAGCTTGAGATGAATTAAAACGTTGAATCATCAAGCTTAAATCATTGACCGGATCAGAATCTTTTACCAGTACATCAGGCAGTAAAACGGCAAAGTCATCATCACCAATCACATCTTTAGCACAGAGCACGGCATGACCCAACCCTAAAGGCTGCGGCTGGCGTACGCTGATCACACTGATATGAGGAGGAAGAATTTCAGTAATTTCTTTCAGCAAATCGAATTTCTTTTTGTTTTCGAGTGTCGTTTCCAGCTCAAAGTTCCGGTCGAAGTAATTTTCAATGGAGGCTTTGGAAGAATGGGTTACCAGAATAATCTGTTCAATGCCTGCTGCCACAGCTTCTTTCACTACATATTCAATGGCTGGACGGTCGACCACAGTCACCATTTCTTTAGGAATGGATTTACTGGCCGGTAAAAAACGGGTGCCCAGACCTGCAACCGGGAGAATGGCTTTTTTGATCATAATGTTTACAAGATTGGAAATGAACAGAAATTTATTTTATCTATTTTTCGACAGAGTGGTGTCCGAAATATTTTTACTCGAAAAACGCGCTGCACCTACTTCCTGATCTGGAGCATTAATACCTTCTTTTTTTAACATAACTTTAACGGTTTTAAACATAATCTTAAAATCAAGCCAAAGGGATTGTTGTTCGACATATTGCACATCTAATTCAAATTTTTCTTCCCAGGATAAATGATTCCGACCACTCACTTGGGCAAGTCCCGTCATACCAGGTTTTACTTCATGGCGACGCATTTGCTCAGGGGTATAGTGTTCCAAAAAATCTTTCATTTGAGGACGAGGACCCACAATACTCATATCCCCCTTTAGAACATTAATAAGCTGTGGCATTTCATCGAGGCTTGTAGAACGCAATTTATGCCCAAAAGGAGTAATGCGTTGATCGTCAGGTAAAGGATTTCCTTCTTTATCGGTTGCATTTAGCATAGACCTGAATTTAATCATTTTAAAGATTTTTGCATCTTTACCAGGTCGTTCCTGCAGAAAAAATATAGGTGAACCAATATTTTTACGAACTTTATAAGCGACCCAAAGAAAAATTGGACTCAACAGAGCTAATGCTGTTAAAGCTATTAGAAAATCAATTAAACGTTTCATTTATATAACCTTAATTATCCTTATGTAGTCCTCAAGAAAGTTACAAAATTAAAATTATTCAATGCTTATGAATGCAGCAATTTTTATGAAGATGCTCATATTCCACAACTTTTCTCTTAAAAAGTATTATATCTTGAAATAAGGTATTTTTGATGTAAATTTACTTAAATCATAGATATAAGCTTTTCAACTGTAACATCACGTAAATACTCAGCTTTTATTTTTTCTCTATTTTCCACACATAATTGCTGATATTTACCGCTTTCCTGAATCTGCTGAATTTCATCCTTCAAGGCCAGAATATTACAAGGGGGAATTAAAGACACATTCTGAAAATTTTCTAGTGTTTTTCCTGCTACTCCTACACCACCATATAATACATATTTTCCGGTAGATAAATATTCATATAATTTAGAAGGCATAGCAGTAGCAAATTCTGGAGTCAATTGTGCATATAAAACGTCAGATTGGGTATATATTTCTAAAAGCTCGTTAAACTGACGACGACCCAAGAAGTTCAAATTCTGCTGGTTAGGATTAGCTAATGTATGTATTCTTTCAAAATCAGTACCTGCACCTACAATGTTAAAGATAAAATCAGGTAATAATTTACTTACTTCAACCAAAGTTTCGAGGTCTTGGGCTAAACCTACATTACCAACATATGTAATCGTAAATTTGTTCGTAGTATTACACTTAATATTTTCTAATTTTTCAAAAATTGAAAGTGAGACCCCATTGGGTACCTTAATAATTGATTGTGAATCAGATTTATTTTTAGAAACATAATCAAACTCATGATCATTTGTGACACTAACAATATCGAATCTCTTTAAGTTGAGCAGTGCACTTTGTGTAAAAATCTTTTTAGCAGTTCTATTCACTAAAGATTTTTCATCTAAATATTCCCAGCTTAAATCACGAATATCTAAAATCTTAGTTTTTCCTGTTTTTAATAAAAAGCTTAAATGCAGTAAAAACATTGATGGAATCGTGATTAAATTAATGTCACAATTAAGCTCATTGGCTTTATTTAATGCCAGTGAAGCTATTTTCATTTCCAAAAAAGCACGTTTGATAAAAGAGGGAATCTTGGTATCAATAAATGGAATTTTAAAATGTGTGAAGTTTTCATTTTCCAATAAATTAAAGGCTTCATTATCCATAGAAATCAATTTAACTTGATGTCCAGCCGCTATAAATGAATTTACAAAGCTTAATACACGATTTCTTGAAGCATTTTCATTTTCCAGACTATTGGCACTAATAATACATATATTTGACATTTTAAAAACCTGTATCTCTGCAAGAAATTGAAATTTCATAATTGTTTGATAATAAAATTATTTTTAAACAAACATTTGAAATTGATTTGCCAAACTCAGGATGCCAATAATCATCCTTAAATACAGTTTCAATCTCACCTTTGAGTTGAATATCAATGATGTGACCATTTAATTCACATACAAAATCGTGATTTGATTCTTTTTTTATTCTCACATCGGGATGAAAGTGAATATATGAAATTGCAGATTTAAATGTACCCAATAAATTATCTTTCAAGAGAATTCGGTTTTCTTGGAAAACCACAGAACGAGTATGGGTCATGCCTGTTAAGCTTTTATAAGATGACGAAAAATCAATTATTTTATTATCATTATAATGGATTGTATTTAATTTAGGACTTACCCTTCTGGCAACTCTAAAACCCGACCACACTTCACTGGAATTTTGCTGATCAATTTCGATTGTATTATGAGCGGACGTTCCGCGCTGGTATAGCCTTTCAGCACCTAATCCATATTGAGATATTCCGGAATTTACGATAAATCTTGAACCTAATATACTTAGTTCAAAACTCAGCGTATCTGCATGAGCATGTCCCGGCTGATAACTTGGTCCGACTTCAGCAACATCCATAATAAATTTATAGGCTTCACGTTCGACAGCAATATAGCCGCTGTCCGTTAAATTGGCATCTTTAATATCTGTTAGCTCAATATTTATTTTTAAATTTTCGGCATAATTACATAAATGTTTATAGGTAGACGCAATACCAAATGCAGCATCATTAAAAAAAGAAATCTCGCCATCTGGATGGGATAAATATTTAAGCCATTCAAGCATCTTTTGAATTTTATTTCTCAAATACTGTTTATCTATTAATTTCGTGTTTGCATAACAAATAACGACTAATTGATAGATATCTAAAAGATCTTCCAAAAAAATGGCATGGTACATTGGTGTTAATTCAAAATTTGCACCATCCGCTAGAATTTGTTCATCAATTTCTTTTTTATAAATTTTTAATCCTAAATCTAGCCATTTTTTCGATTCTGAAGTATCAAAAAACAGTCCCGCAAAAATGAGTGCTTTCGCATTGGCAAATAGATGGTTAGCGAGAATATGCCACTCGACCGTTTTTGATAAATGTTCAGCTTGTAAGGCTAGACTCTGCAATTGGAGTTCATTTAGTCTATGACCCTGTAATGACCACTTCACCCAGTTCACAATTCTTAAAGAATTTGGATAAGGCTCCCAAGCGTTGCCTGAAGAATAGGGATTTTCTGCAATCCATTTATTAATTAAATCATTATGCCAATCTTTACGCTCTATTGCATTTTCTGCATTTAGGTCATCAAAATAATGTAGGTTGTATAACCATAATTTTTCTTGCTGCGTCGTATTCCAATCCTCAGCCGTCCTTAACTGACCTAAATGATTTAAAAATATAAACTGTGTAGGACTAAGCATACTAATAGGCTTGACTATTGTATTTTCCCAATTTTTCGCGGGCTTTCTAAGCTGAGTATTAAATACGGTTTGCTTGGTTTTTGGTTTAAGTAAAATATAATGTAAACGATAGTATATTTGTATAAACTTTAAATACTTAACGGTATTTACTAATTTTAAAGCTTCCATTTTACTTTTCCAAAGTGTCAAGCCAATCTGAAACAATTTTTGACCAGGTATAATTTTCAGTAACCGCTTTACTTAATTGTTGTGATTGCCCATAGTAACTCTGATAATCTCTAGCAACACTTTTCATTTTCAGTGATAAATCATCACTATTGCCAGACTTGTAAAAAATTACGCCATTTAACTTTGAAGCTTGCTTTTGAATACTATCACCTACAATCATAGGTAAATTTAAAGAAGCATATTCAAAAAGTTTCATTGGACTACCTGATTTTGCCATCTGTGTATCGCTGGGATGTAAAATTAAGATCGGATTAGGAATTGAGGATAATTTCTCAATTAATGAATCATGGTTAAATGATCCTAAATAAATTTTAGAGCTATCATTTTTTTCATTAAAACCAAAAATATAAAATTTATCAAAAATGTCTTTATTCTTTTCATATACATGAAACAGCATATCCCAATCATAATATTCTTGCTTTTTACCAAAATATATTAAATTCGGCTTATATTCCTTAGAAATATTAGGTGTATATTTTAAAAATGGTTTTGGATTAAAACCATTCGGCATGATATAAACTTCATGCTTAGGAGAACAAATCTGTTTAATTTCTTTTTTTGAATTCTCAGAAACAACAATAATTTTGCCAAATTTAGAAACTATATATATTGAAGCTTTCACAATATTACGAATAATAGGATTTCTTGAACTAATTCCTGTTATCGAGTTTATTTCAAAATATATATTTTTATATAACAATAAAAAAGGAAAAAATAGATAAGGAAGAAAAAACCTCCAGCGTATGACAATTTTTTCTTTTTTAAGAATAGACTTAATAATTTCAACTATGCAAATAATGTAAAAAAATTGATTAATATTTTTGAATTGAATATTCTTATTAGACTCAATGAAATCTTCTGCACCCCCATCGCTCAGTAAAGATACTTGAGCATTGTTTTGTACCAGACCATCTACAAAACCTTTTGCATGACTAACACGCCCACAGGGGCCTTCTTTAAAAAAATTTTGAGTTGTCAATATATATATTATTTTGTTAACCATAATTTACACGCGTATACTTTTCCAAAAAAATTTCTATAATCGAAAGGTAAAATCAGTATAGATTTAATAATTGAAAAAATTAATCTTTTTTTAATATCTGAAATTTTTCTATTTTTTAGCATTACATAGAAACGAGCAGCATGAATTTTATATGATGGCTTTTTTAATCGTTCTCTCATTACTTTATGATAAACATATGGAGTTGTAATCTGTTCAATTTCATAATCTAAAAGTAGTCTAAATAACAAATCACTTTCCTCACCTCCTGGCAACAAGGCACCTACACTTAGTAATTCATCAAAATATATTTCGTTAAAATTTATTTTTTTTAAATTTATAAAAATACCCACTGAACAGGGTTTTAAATATTTTGCATTATTTTTATTTATGATTTTATTAGTTGGTTTTCTACCTTCTACCTCCTCTTCACGATAATAGGTTTGTATAATATCAGCATTTGATAGACTAACTTTCTCACTCATTTCCTTAAAAAAATTTGGCTTATACCAACAGTCATCATCAGGAAAGCATAAAATTTCATCATTCTTATCTAAGAATTTTAAAGCTTCATTTCTAGCTTTAGATAAACTCGACTTATTTATTTTTGAGTGAATTAGCTCACAAGATTCATTTAATCGAGAGGTCAATTTGATATTATTATTAAATATATCTGTTTCACTTTGATCAAGAATCACAACTTTTTTTATAAACTGAATATTATTACTTTCTAATAATGAATTAATCATTCGATTAAATTCAAAACCACGATTTAAGGTAGTGATTATTAAAGAAAATTTCATTAACTTATTTTCCTAAAAGTTTTAATCAAAAAGAACCCAAAAAATCCTAAATATGCTAAACGCAATGAGGGTGTTAATATGCTCCCAACACTCATTGAACCAACAAAAAAAATCATATAAATTATCAATATATTTTTTTTGTATCTAGCATCACTTTTATAATAATTATTATAAAGAAACATTAAATACAATACAAAACCTACAATTCCGACAGACCAAATTGTATACAAAAATTCATTATGAGGATGTGTTAATTCATGTTTAATAGATTTAATAAATAATTTAGAGTCATATCCCATGCCAAAAATAAATTGATGGAAATTATTAAAAATATATTGCAATGTCCAACTTTGAACTTGCTTTCTACTTTCAACAGAATATGATGATCCAATATCATTAAATCTATCAAGATTTATAAAATCATAAAAATAAGGGATCAATATTATTAATAATGATGTAGCAACTGTTATAATTATACCTATTGATTTCGATCTAAAAAGTAAAAAATTTAATACAATAGCAATTAAACATAAAAAAAGCCCTGTTCTACTTCCAGATAATAAAATACAAATAATTGTTGCTAATATCGCAAAAGATATAATGATTTTATCTTTAAGATTATTTTTATAAAAATCAATTAATGTTAAAGATATTAATATTGGAAATATAACACCTATACTCCCCCTAGTTAATCCTAAAAAACCCGTAAAAATAAAATCATCACTTCCTTCCTCTCCCAAAATATATGGATTAATATATAAATAGTTATTGTTCAAATAACTACTAACACCCAATACCGAAATAATAAGAAGATAATATTTAGATAGTTTTCTAACTTCTTCTATATTATATTTTGAATTTGCCGCATATAAATTAGAAGAAAAAAAACAAAAAAATGATAATAATGCAATAATCCATTCTTTTGTTAAATTGACTCCGCTTAGTACAAATATAAAAATAATATAGCAGAATAATAAAAAACTTTCTTTATCATATTTTATTTTAAAATTATTTTTTATAGCTTCAATAAAAACTATACCAAACATAATAAAACTTAAAATATGATATAAGTATAAACCACTTGTAAAACCTCCTACCTGAATCAAAGGCAAGGGTACTAAGAGAGCTATAAAAATAAGATGCAACATATTAAATTTCAAATATTTCATTAATTTGCAAAGTCATATTATCTGAAAAAATATCATAAATAATATTTTTATTGATTAATTGTGGCTTTACATTTCCCACATTAGATAGTTTAAACTTTGTTACCATAATATCATCTAAAATAGTTGTTCTAGAATCATCATTGCCAAAATAGATAATTTTTTTGTTAAAAGCTATACTAGGTAATAAACCATGTAAACGACCAGTAACTACCATCTCTGCATTTAAAAAATAAGATAGATATTTTTGAATATCCCCATCATAATCAACTAATGGGAAATTCCATCCTAGACTTTTTATAATGTTATAATCTTTAATTTCATGACAAATTCCTACAATCCTATATCTTTTGGATAACTGGTGAGCTACTTTTATTTGTTCTTTAATATTTTCTCTTGAAAATGAAAACAAACAGTAATCATCATTCTGATTACTATATTTGATATCAGATTCATCTAAAAAAAGAGTTGGACATCCAACATATCTTGCTTGAATATTATTTTTTACTAATTGTTTAAATGTAAAGGAATCTCTACACCCCACGCTTCCTATCATTTTTTTTACAATTGTAAGATCTGCTTTAGCTTTTTTATTGGTATTTAAAACCTTACCAAAATAAATTTTTTTATAATCAAAAAAAACATCATTCCAAATTGATCCGGCTAAACCTTTTATTATAACTTTGTCATTAAGTTTGTTTAAAATCTTATTTTGGCCATTTGTATACATAGTGCAACCTGGCACCAATACAAAATCATATTCAATAGAATTTAACTTTGAATTAATATCATGTTCATAGTAAAAACTATCAAACCTATATACTTCTTCATATTTATCTTTAATTAACTTTTGTGTAGCAAATTCAATAATATGATTTCCATAATTTTGACATTTTTCATTAAAATCTGCATATATAACTTTTTTTTTGTTAATCATTACTAACTCCTTTCTTTAAAAGATAATTTACTAAATAAACACGAACAAGCATTGAAAATATATAAGTTAATAACGTATATGATATACTTTCAATAAAAGTTAATTCTATAAAAAAGCCTACAAATGAAAATATTAGGAAAATTATTGCCGCATAAAAACTTAAAACATTCATGTTATAAATATTTTGCATATTTCCAATTATTAATATTAAAACATACACAATATTAATAAACACAATTAGACAGAATGCCATAACATTATAAGGCAAATAACTATACAAAAATATAGAAATATTTGCTATAAAAATTAAAAATATCGATATAAATATTATACCAATTATTTTAGTATAATATTTACTGTACTTAATCATAATTTTTTGAAAATTAGTTACTAAAAAAATAATTAACCCCCTCAATGAGTTGATTACTTGTGAAAATAAACCTAAATAACCAGCTGATGAAGTAGTCATTATTTTTGATAAATCTAATTGCAAATTACTTGATACAAATATAAAAGGCATCGATCCGATAGCTATGAAAAATAATTCTTTTAATCTTATAATTATATTCGATAAATTAATCTTTTTTAATTCCAATTTTATTGTAGATTTTTTATATATATAAAGCTGCTCGATCAATTGTAAAATAAAAAACAAATAAACCTTTCTATAAAAAATAAGTAATAAAAAAAAGGTAATCATTTTTATGATATTAGCTTTCACCAAAATATTGGTACTTTCTTTTATTTTATCTAAATTAATCATTAACCCCTGATAAAAAGAGTTTAAATTAGTAATTAATATCAAGACTAAGCTAATAATTAAAATAAGATTATTATCAATATTTTTTAATACCGAGTACACATATATATAAATTATTGTTATAATGTTTATAATAACCATAGAAAAGTAATTTATTGTAATATCATATTTATCTTTACTTAAACTTGATTTACTTTTTATACCTGAACCAAGCAGTAACCCCATCATATTTAAGGAAAGATATGTTAAAATTATTGCCCACTCTTCGGCTCCAACAATAAAAAACAAAATTAAACTTACAAAAAGGTTGGAAAATAACATCCAACCTTTTTTTAATAATAATTTTACAATTATATTAATCATACAAATTTCAAAATAAATTTATCATTCTTTAATTCAATTTTTGAGAACTCACGATGTTTAACCAAAATCAAATGAATATCTGCATTCTCACGCTCATTAAAATCAATTAATTTTACATTAGTTGGTAATTTTGCTGGCAACTCAGAAATATTCGGTTCAATCGCTAAAATATTTAAACCTTGTTCAGCCAATTTCTTCGTAATTTCTAAAGCAGGGCTTTCACGCAGGTCATCAATATCTGGTTTAAACGCCAGTCCATAACAAGCAACGGTTACATCTTTAATGGTTTTTTCCGGGTTTTCCTGTAAAAACTCGGCAATTTTAATTTTCACCTGATTAATCACCCATTCAGGCTTCGAATCATTTACTTCACGGGCAGTACGAATCAAACGTGCCTGTTCAGGGGTTTTCGCTACAATAAACCAAGGATCAACTGCAATACAGTGCCCGCCTACACCCGGACCCGGCTGTAAAATATTGACACGTGGGTGACGGTTTGCCAAAGCAATCAGCTCCCACACATTAATATCGAGCTTGTCACAAATCACCGATAATTCATTGGCAAAGGCAATGTTTACATCACGGAAAGAGTTTTCTGTGAGCTTACACATTTCAGCTGTACGTGCATTGGTTTCAATGCAACCGCCTTGCACAAATGTTTTATATAAATTACTTGCTGCTGTTGAACTCAGCTGATTCATGCCGCCAATAATTCGGTCATTACTAATCAGCTCTTGTAAAACTTTACCTGGCAGCACACGTTCAGGACAGTGCGCTACTAAAATATCTGCTGCTTCACCTGCCTGCTCAGGGAATGTTAGGTCAGGACGTGCTTCAGCCAACCATGCCGCCATTTGTTCGGTTGCACCTACCGGTGAAGTTGACTCGAGAATAACTAAATTACCCGGTTTTAAATAAGGTGCTAAGGCTTTAGAAGCTGCTTCAATATATTTAAGATCGGGCTGATAATCATCTTTAAACGGTGTCGGTACAGCAACAATATAAGCATCTGCTTCAACCGGTTTTGTGCGTGCAGATAACATGCCTTTTGCAACAACCACTTTCACCAACGCATCCAAATCTGGCTCAACAATATGTACCTTACCTTGGTTAATCATATCGACAGCATGCTGATTGACATCTACACCTGTAACTTTAATGCCATGCGCAGCAAAAGTCGCTGCTGTAGGCAGACCAATATACCCTAAGCCAATAACACAAATATGTTTAAATTGATTATTCATAATACTTCTTACACTTACTCAATTATTTTCTAAAAATTCAATAATTTGCTGACATGCAGTTCCATCACCATAGGGGTTGTGGGCTTCTGCCATTTGTTTATACAGTTCGGTATTTACTAATAAATCCGTTACAGATTTTTCAATTAGGTCTGCATCCGTTCCTACCAGTTTAACCGTACCCGCCTCTACAGCTTCAGGACGTTCAGTGGTATCTCGCATAACCAATACCGGCTTGCCTAATGAAGGTGCTTCTTCCTGAATACCGCCAGAGTCGGTCAAAATTAAATAACTGCGATTCATTAAATATACAAATGGCAGATAATCCTGCGGTGCAATTAAATGAATATTTGAAATCCCGGATAGAAGCTCGTTTACAGGCTTTTGCACATTTGGATTTAAATGCACCGGATATACAATCTGTACATCTGAATATTTTTGAGCAATATTTGCCAATGCCTGACAAATATTCAAGAAACCTTGACCAAAGTTTTCGCGACGGTGGCCGGTAACTAAAATCAATTTTTTGCTTTCATCTAAAAAGCTGAATTGGGCTTTAAAATCAGCAATAATTTTGTGATCAGTTTCTACTTTTTCTTTCACCTTTAATAAAGCATCAATTACAGTATTTCCTGTAATTGTTATATTTTCCGGATTAATATTTTCTTTTATTAAATTATTATAAGAGGACTGTGTAGGTGCAAAATGATAATTTGCCAATGCTCCCGTTAACTTACGGTTTGCTTCTTCCGGCCACGGCGAATAAATATCGCCAGTGCGTAATCCGGCTTCAACATGACCAATCTTCACCTTATGATAATAAGCAGCCAGGGATGCTGCAAATGTGGTTGCGGTGTCGCCATGCACCAGTACTACATCTGGTAACCATTCTTCAAAAACTGCTTCCAAACCCTTTAGAACACCAGAAGTCACATCGGAAAGCGTTTGGCCCGGTTTCATTAAGTTTAAATCAAAATCGGGAGTTAAATTAAATAGTTCAAGAACTTGATCCAACATTTGACGATGTTGGCCCGTTACACAAACCTTTGTTTCGAAGCTTTCATTATTTTCTTTTAACTGCAACGCCAAAGGCGCCATTTTAATTGCTTCGGGCCGTGTACCAAAAACAAGTAGAACTTTTTTCACGTAAAATCCCTATCTAAATTATAGTAAAAATAAGATTTAATTAAGGTCAACATTCTAGCAATATTAATGATTATTTTAAATAAAAGATTTTGTTTACTTTTTTTACCACGACTTTATTTATGGGACTACGGGACTAAAAAATATAATGATGCCCAGCACTAAAATAACCGCATTCATACTTAGCGATTAAAACCAGCAACATATTTATTTAATAACGTATATAGCAATTTTGTTTCAGCATTTTCTCTACTAAGCATATTCAAATGATCAAAAACGTTTAAAATCTCTTGCCATGAATAATATTTTTCATATGATTTTAAAATCCGCTCATGATCGGTCTTTTCTACATTTTCCTGATCAATCAACAACTCTTCATACAACTTCTCGCCCGGACGCAATCCGGTAAACTGAATTTCAATATCACCCAGGCCATTTTCATCGATGGGACGGAAACCGCTTAAACGAATCATCTGTTTGGCCAAATCGACAATTTTTACCGGCTCTCCCATATCCAGCAAAAATACGTCACCACCCGTACCCATCGCCCCTGCCTGAATCACCAGCTGGGCTGCTTCAGGAATGGTCATAAAGTAACGGGTCACCTCCGGATGGGTCACCGTGACCGGTCCGCCTTGGGCAATCTGCTTTTTAAACAAGGGAACCACTGAACCCGATGAGCCCAATACATTGCCAAAACGTACTATACTGATTTGTGTTTGCGGTTTTGTTGCGGCCAAACCCTGACAGTACAGTTCTGCCATCCGTTTAGACGCCCCCATGACATTGGTCGGGCGCACGGCTTTATCGGTGGAAATTAAAACAAAGGTTTCCACACCCTGCTTCACGGCTGCATCGACACTGCGTGCAGTACCAATCGAGGTGTTATAAATGCCTTCAAACGGATTGGCTTCCACCAATGGCACATGCTTATAGGCTGCGGCATGATAAACCGTTTGTACCTGATACTCGGCAATAATGCGTTCTAATTTGGCCTGATTGGTGACAGAACCCAGAACAGGAACAACCTGGATACCCGAATTTTGCAGTTCACGGTCAATCGAATACAGGGCAAACTCTGACATTTCAAACAAAACAAGAAGCTTGGGCTGATGTTTGACAATCTGACGGCACAGTTCCGAACCAATCGAGCCCCCTGCCCCGGTCACCATCACCACCTTGTTTTTAATGTTTTTTTCTAGAAGTTCCGGCTTTGGCGGTACAGGATCACGACCCAGCAAGTCGATAATATCTACCTCACGGATATCGGAAACCTGCACCTGCCCCCCGACCAGTTGGGTCACGCCCGGCAATTCCATGATTTTGACATCAGCCAGCTCAAAGAATTCAATCATCTCTTTTTTACGCGCCCGGCTGACCGAAGGCATAGCCAGCAAGATTTCTTCAATATGAAATTTGCCTAATTTACCCAAGGCTTTTTTTGGCGCATAAATTTTTAAACCGCTGAGTGACTGACCATGCAGCGAGGCTTTATCATCAATAAAACAAATCGGCAGATAATCATCCGATCGATGCAGGGCAGCCGCGATCTGTTGACCTGCAAGCCCTGCGCCATAAATGGCCACCCGCTTACGGTTCTGTTTTTTGGCAAAAGTGCGCAGCGTGGCATAACGAATCACCGCGCGGCTCCACCACATGTAAGAGAACAGCACAAAGCCGTACATGAGTGGAATACTCATGGGAATAAATGCCAGATTGAGTTTTTTTATGGCATATAAACCCACAATCTGGATAAAGGTCGCAATGGATAGACGCAGCAAATAGTCTTCGTTAAAGGAACGGACAATGGCGCTATAAATACCCAATAAGGTAAAAATCAGAACACCAAAAACGCCGACATAGACATACCAGAAATCAAGCCCCTGCATGACTGCAACGTTTGGTGTTGCCAAACGGATGGCATAGACCAGCCACATGATCACAGGCAAAACACAGATATCCATCGCCACCAACACAATTTGTTTTTGGCGACGCGGCAAAGATGCTAAATATCGGATGATGTCTTTCACTAAGGGCTCTAAATCGCTAAAAGTCAGAAAACTGAATGGCGCATATTATACGCCCATTCCGCTTTAAATATCTGCCATCACCGTCTGAATTGCAGCCACGGTTTTTTGCATGCTCTGTTCAGACAAGGTGGGGTGTACCAGGAACATCAGGCTGCTTTCACCCAAAGCTTGCGCATTGTGCAAACGCTGTTCAGGACGCCAAGGTGTATGCTCAAATGCCTTTTCCAAATACACTTCCGAACATGAACCGCTAAAACACGGCACACCCAAGGCATTAATTTCCGCCATGATACGGTCTCGTGACCAGCCTTCAGGCAATGCATCGGTATTCACTTGCACATAACATTTATAAGCGGCATGCACATAGTCACTTGACGGTTGAGCAACGGTGAAATAGGGACTATTGGCAAATGCATTTTGAATTTTATGCATATTTTCAAGGCGTTTGGCTGTCCATTCCGGCATCTGTTTCAGCTGGAGTCGTCCAATGACCGCCTGCATTTCCATCATGCGCCAGTTGGTGCCAAAGGAGTCATGCAACCAGCGGAATCCCGGTGGATGCTGCGTGTTGTAAACACTGTCAAAGTTTTTGCCGTGATCTTTATAGGACCACATTTTTTTCCAAAGTGCTTCATCATTGGTGGTGACCATACCACCTTCACCGCCCGTGGTCATGATCTTGTCCTGACAGAAGGACCATGCGCCAATATGGCCAATCGAGCCTGCTGATTTGCCTTTATACATTGCACCATGCGCCTGGGCACAGTCTTCAATAACATAAAGGCCTTTTTCCTCGGCCAATTGCATGATCGGGTCCATATCGCACATCCAGCCGGCCAAATGTACACAGATAATGGCTTTAGTGTTTGGTGTAAGAACGGCTTCAATGCTACGGCGTGAAATGTTTTGCGAGTCCAGTTCAACATCGGCAAAAACCGGATTGGCCCCGGCTGTCACAATTGAACTTGCCGAAGCTAAAAAGGTGCGTGAGGTGACAATCACATCATCACCCTGACCAATGCCCAGTGCTTTTAAAGCCAGATCCAGCGCTACGGTGCCATTCGCCACAGCCACGGCATAATCCGTTCCGGCAAATTGTGCAAATTCCTTCTCAAATTCACGACATTCCTGACCGGTCCAGTAATTCACTTTATTGGACAAAAGGACTTTTGAAACCGCATCTGCCTCTGCTTGCGTGAAACTTGGCCACGGCTCAAATGCACTGTTTAACATGGAATTTTCCTAGCTTTAAATTCTATCTGGATTCAACGATACGTGCCGGATTACCCACCACGGTAACGCCAGCCGGTACACTTTTGGTCACCACGGCGCCCATACCAACAATCGCACCACGACCGATAACCAGAGGTTGTTCAGGTGTGCCCTGCTTGATCATGGCACCCGCACCAATGTAGGCGTGGTCTTGAATATGAATATTGCCGTTGCATTTTACCCCTGGCGCAAAGGTAACGAAATCCCCAATCACGCAATCATGCTCGACATAGCTGTATAAATTGGCGTGGAAGCATTTTCCAATTTTAATATTCGAGGTAATAGTCACAAATGGACTCAGGGCTGCACCAGCTGCAATCTGGGCATCATCCATCAGCACCACATTATCTGCCATAACTGACCAGAGCTGAATACCATCCGCTTCCAGGCGATTGGCGATTTTTTCACGCACCTGGCTATTGGCAATGGCAATCAGCACCTGTTTCTGCGCAGCAGGTTCAGCCAGAAAGCTGGCATAGTTCATGGCACGATGAGCATTGACCGTGGTGATGGCAGTCTGTGCATCATCAATAAACACAATTTCAGATGGGTCCTGTTCACGGGCCAGTTGCTGCCGCGCCACCGGCATCAGGCTACGCCCACAGCCCGAAGCCCCATATATGGCATAGAGTTTAGTCATTTTTCTGTTCCCGTGTGCCGGTAAATTTTGTCATGGTTGCCTCGCCTTCGGCACTGATGTCATCCTTGGCCAGCACTTTTTTTACGGTTTTCAGCATAATTTTAAAGTCCAGCCACAGCGACTGATTTTCCACATACCAGGTATCCAGCTTGAATTTTTCTTCCCAGCTGATGGCATTACGCCCATTCACCTGTGCATGTCCGGTCATGCCGGGACGCACATTATGGCGCTTGGCCTGCTGGCTATTGTATAAAGGCAGATATTCCATTAACAGTGGCCGTGGTCCAACGATACTCATCTCACCTTTAATCACATTCCACAGTTCCGGCATTTCATCCAGACTGGTGGCACGCAGCATTTGACCAAAGGGCGTTAAACGTTCACTGTCGGGTAATGGATTTTCGTTTTCATCCACTGCATCTTTCATGCTGCGAAACTTGATCATTTCAAAGGGTTTGCCATGCAGACCCGGACGCACCTGACGGAACAGCACCGGTGAGCCTAAGTTTTTACGCACCTTATAGGCCACAAACAGATATAACGGAGACAGCAGCAGCAAGGCCGTCGAGGCAATCACAATATCTAAAGCGCGTTTTAGCATCAGATCAGCTCCATTTCCGTCATCATGTGTTTATTCACTTGATGCACATCATATTTATTGAGTGCCATTTCACGGGAACGCTGTCCCATATAGGCAATCAGCTGGGGATCTTCAATAAAGTACTGCATGCTCTGCACCAGATCATCGACCGATTTGACCGCCACCAGATAGCCATTTACGCCATTGCTCACCGTTTCACGGCAGCCCGGAGCATCGGTGGTAATAATGGCTCGACCCATCGCCATGGCTTCCAGCACGGTACGCGGGGTTCCTTCCCGGTAAGAAGGCAATACATAGACCGAACTTGCCGCGATGGCCGGACGGACATCACTCAGTTTACCCCAAAACTTGAGGGTATGATCCGCTACCCAGCGATCCAGCTCGGCTTGTGAAATTGCAGAAGGATTGTCATCAATCCAGCCGACCAGATGAAATTCCGTTTCAGGATATTTCGCTTTGACAATGCGCGCCGCTTCGGCATATTCACGCACACCTTTATCACCGAGCAAACGGGCAATCAGCAAGAAAGAAGCTTTCACCTGCCCGTCTTCATTGCGCGGTAAAGGCATGAGCTCAAAATCCTGTACATTCACCCCTGAACCATTGACCACTACAGTCGGCTTGCTTGAATCCAGCAAATGCATCTGCTGAAACAGCTTTAAATCGTCCGGATTCTGGAAAAACACTTTATGGGCATGTTTTAAAGCCTGGGCATACAAGCCATGCACCAGTTTTTGAAAAAAGCTGCGTTTGCCCGATTCTATATTTTGAAAGGCATAACCCAATCCGGTAATCAAGGCAAAACGCTGCGGCACCCGTGCCAGCCATGCCGCCAAGGTGCCGTAAATCACAGGTTTAATGGTATAGCTCAGTACCATATCCGGCTGAATCTGGCGGATCATCTGATACAGGGTTTGCAGCAGCTTAAGATCGGCCAGTGGATTGGTGCCTGCGCGCTGCATGGGAATGCCATGCACCTGATAGCCCAACTGCTGCAACTGCTTTAATTCATCGGGAAAATCCGTCAGGTCCGGTGAAAACACATGAATTTCATAACCCTGAGCATGGATCGCTTCCAACAGTTTGCCCCTAAAATTCAAGGCTGAAGGCAGATAGCTACAAATCATCAAAAACTTCATGCACCTTGTCTCCACATGTCCAGATACTGCTGACTCACGCTTTCAATACTAAAATGTTGTTCCACCCGTGCACGGCTGGCTTGTTTCAACTGTAATTTTTCCGCCTGGCTGGAATGGACATAATCCAAAATGGCATTGGCCAACGCCTCCGGATCACGTGGCGGCACAATGGCACCCAGCTCATCAACTATATATTTAGCATCGCCGACATCGGTACTGATACAGGGCAGACCGGATGCCATCGCTTCGACCAGCACATTGGGAAAGCCTTCGGTAATCGAGGTCATCAAAAAGGCATCCACCGACTGATAAAATGCCGGCATGTCGGAAACCTGATCGAGCAGATGCACTTTGTTTTTATCTAGCCCAAATTGCTCAAACAGGGCTTTGACTTCGGGATTCTCTAAGCTTGCCCCACTGCCGGCAATTTTAAAAATAATCGGCTGATCTTTCAGTTTTGCCAGAGTCGCAAATAAATAGGGATAGCCTTTTGCGGTGTGATAACGCCCTGCAAAACCAATCACCAACGGCTCATGTAAATCAGGATTGGGCTGAAACTTATCTAAAAACACACCATTGGCAATCACTTGGGCATTGTTATTTTTCAGGCCAAAGCGTTGATGCTGTTGCAAAGATGAATGCGCGCAATAAATCACGCCTTGGGGCTGCGCGGCCAGAACTTTGCTCATGACCAGGGCGACTTTGGTACTCAGCGATTCTTCTTTGGGAGAGGCCAGCGAATGATGAATGCCCCAAAAAATCTCGGGTTTTGAACTGAGACCGATGCAACTTAAACTGGTCAATACATTGGCATGGTACATCCAGCATTGCACCGTTTTTGGCGCAATGGACTTGAGCAAATGCCGCAGCTTAGCAATCGTCCCCAGTGTATTCAGCCCGTTCCAGCCCAATGCATAATAAGACTGGCATTGCGCCAGGGTTTCGGCATACACCTCCGATGTTTTCATCAGTGCGATAATCACATGCGCATACTGGTCGCGGGTCTGCTGAATCAGGCGTGCCAGCATCATCTCTGCCCCGCCCACTCCGGCAAAATTGGTAATCACATGTACCATGACTGGTTTCGGCTGATTCATGCGGAGCGCTCCATCAGCTGCAGATAACGCTGTTGCACGGTATGTTTATGGAATTGCAGACAATGTGCAGCTAATTCAGTGTCATCATACGTGACATATTTACCGAAAATCGCCTGCTGCATCGCCGCAGTCATGCCCGCCTGATCATTACATTCCACCAGCAAGCCAAATTTAGCCTCCGCCAAAATTTCCTTTGGACCGCTCGGGCAATTGGTGCTCACCACTTTAATTTTCGAGGCCAAAGCCTGAATCAGCACCCCGGGCAAGCCTTCCCAATTAGAACTCAAGACAAACAGTTCCGCATATTTAAAATAGGCATAGGGATTAGGATCAAAGCCGGGCAGGTCGACCACAACGCTTAGGCTTAAGTCATGAATCAATTGCTCTAGTTCACCGCGTAATTCCCCTTCTCCCAGAATAATCAAGCGGGTTTCCGGGTGCTGTTGATACAAGGCATGGAAAGAACGAATCAAAAAACCAAAATTTTTTGCTTCGGTTAAACGCCCGACTGCCAGAATGACTTTATGTTCTGGCTGAAAGAAACGATGCTCAACCGCGACCTGCAATTTTTCAGCATAGGTCTCGTCAATCACCGGGTTATAAATGGTGACTAAATTGTTCTTGGAATAGGCATAATATTCACGAAAATCATCCAGCACGCCATTGGACACACAGACCACCTGACTGGCAGCTGGATAGGTCATTTTGACCAGGGTTTTCAGCAGCCACTTTGCCAAGCCCTGCAATTTCAAATTTTTTGAAGGGGTGGAAACCTCGCGTAAAATCAACCGGACCTGACTTTTGGCTAAACGTCTGGCCAGGGCAGCAATAATATTCGTATGGGTCTGGGTCGCCACCAGCACATCATAATCCACCGCCTGCAACAGTTTTTTCAGTGGGAAAATGGCATTGGCAACACGGCCACAGTTTAAATCAATCAATTGAATCTGCGGATCAACCTCGGGCAGGAGTTTACCTTTTACTCCGCTGATGTCACAGACCACCACATCCACTTTGCGTCCCTGCTGGACCAGGTTGTTGGCCAACTGAATCACGGTACGTTCTGCCCCACCACCCCCTAAGCTCGGCAAAAAAAACATGATTTTATTGAGCATAACAATACCTAAAAATGGAAGAAATTAATCGGTGCTTTTAGAAGCTTGCAGAGCCATTGCACGTTGCACACGCTGCTGATAATCATGGATGCCGGCCAGTTCTGAATCGCTGGCACAGCTGGCTTGAATCTTGGCAGCGTAGTCCGCAAAACTTGAAACCACCTTGGCGGGCACACCTATCGCCACACTGTTGTCCGGAATATCTTTGGTCACTACCGAACCGGCACCAATCACCACATTGGAACCAATCTTCACCCCCGGCATAACAATCGTATTGACCCCGATAAACACATGCGAACCGACCTGAATCGGGGCAAAGCGTTGATAGCGTTTGCCGTGCTGGTCTTTGACCAGACAGGTACTGCCATCATGAGTGATGAATTTCACCCCGGAAGTTACCGTAACATGATCGCCAATAGCAATCAGAAAGGGTTCCGAGCCCCAGCTTTTAATATAAATTCGGCAATGTTCACCTACGCTGACCCCTTTTTTCCGCGCATAAGCCACACTGCCTTTGGCCATAAAATAGACCAGGTCAAAGAGTGTATTGAAGACGGATTTTATCAATGCCATGCGCATGACCTTTAGAGCAGCAAAACAAAAAATGCGAGAAGTGGGCTATTTTACGCCTAAATTGGCTTCAGGCATATAATTGCATTGCCAGGCTTATTTGATTTTTCTGGCAGGAATGCCGACATATATTCCCGGCTCGGCAAGCGTTTTGGAAACCAGACTGCACGCTCCAATTACACTGTTGTCCGGAATATTGACGCCATCCAGAACCGTCACCCGGGCACCCAGCCAGATATTTTCACCCAGACTGACCCCCTGCTTGGTAATCTGGTCTTTCACCAAGATATCCGGATCATCAAATTTATGGTTACTGGCAATAATGATACTTTGCGTGCCAATACGGGTATTGTCGCCAATGCTGACTCCACCGCAGCCATTGATAAATGACTTGGAATTGATGCTGACATCCTGACCAATACTGATATTGCCACCAAAACATTTGATATAACAACTTTCACCAATAAAGCTGTTGTCGGCAATGCTGAGCGTTGCGCCTGGTTCCACAATCAGGCTGACCTGATCGCCGATATAGACGTTTTTACCCATACGCACCTGACCTGCAATTTCAAGCGTAGTGCCTTTGCCAAAATATTTAAACCGGGTAGCAAAGGCCTGATTATAAAGCACTTTGCGGCATTGTGCAGTGAACCAGTTCATGAGTTTTAAAGCTTTAAAAAACATCACTTTTTGCTACTCCACACAGAGAATAAAATGGCAAAGTTATAAAAAATCAGGGCAACCGGTACGGCAAGCAGCATATAGATTTTATTTTCTACCAGTAGATACAGGCCGAAAAATAAAACGAATTTAATCAATAACTCAATAATCTGCAATCTAAACAGCACATGGCTACTACGCTGTGCTATCAGGAAGGCCGAACTGGGCGGATTACAAAAAATGGCCCAATAGCCCAAGGCCAAAACCTGGAAATAGGTAGAGATGCCGACCCAGTCTTGGCCAAATACCCATAAATACAGGGATTCTGGCAGCACAAAAAACACGGCAAACAGCGGCAGAGACAGCAGACTCAGCAGTACACTGCTTTTCAGGGCTTCCTGAGTATTTTCCAGATATTTAAATTTGCGGATAAAAAACTGGCGAATGGTTTGCGACATTAAATTAATCGGCACCCGCAAAGTCCGCTCCACAATGGCATAGAAGCCCATCGCCTGCACACCGACAAAATGCGAAACCACATAATAAGGCAAGTTATGCGAAAAGCTGTTCAGCAAGGCATGTGGCGTATTGGAATAAATAAAATCCTGATAGTGCTTAAATGCCTGCCAACTGACCTGATAAAGCTGATTTTTTACAATATAAATCAATATAAACAGCAGCATCAGCACTGAACTGACACTGTAACTGTTGACCAGGCTGATGCTCATCAACAAGGGCAAGCCCAGCTGTACCAGCACCACAATCAGGCTACGCAAAATATTCAGTCCGGCACAGAAATATTCGGCATGCGCGGCAAATTTATAATTATAGATAGTTTGAATCAGGGTATTGGCCAACACACCGCTACAAATGGCAACCACCACAGCCGCATTAAAAATAAAACTTAAGATGATGGCACTGACCGCCACAATAGCTGTGGAGAACATCGTCCCTTCAAAGATCAGGCTTTTTTTGTCCTGCTCTTCCGCGACCAGTAAGGCTTGATCGAGACGCAAATTGGCAATGGTCGATAAAACGCTGACCACAGCCAATGCGATGCCATATTCACCAAAATCCTGCACCGAATAAAGACGCGTTAAAAAAGGAAGTGCGATAAATGTAATTATCGCACCTACCAATAAACTCGACGTGATTAAGCCAATCGACTGATATTTGGCGAAAATACGCGCAATCATGTCAGATTTTTAACGTACCAGCGCATGGCCAGCTGAATACCGGCATCAATTCGAAACTCAGGTGCATAACCCAGGGCTTGTTCAATTTTGGCAATGCTGGCTTGGGAGTGACGTACATCTCCGGCACGGAAGTCACGGTATACGGCATCTTTCGTATAGTTCACGCCGTTTTCAGCCAATGCAGCCTGAATCGCACGATACAAGTCATTCAAGGTGGTACGGTCACCCACTGCGACGTTATAGACCTGATTTTTTGCGGCATCATCGGCTGTGGTCGCTGCCAGAATGTTGGCTTGGACCGTATTATCGATAAAGCAGAAATCACGGCTGGTTTCGCCATCACCATTAATGAATACATCATCACCGGCAATCATGGCTGCGGTCCATTTCGGAATCACCGCCGCATAGGCTCCGTTCGGATCCTGACGCTGGCCAAACACATTAAAGTAGCGCAAACCAATCGCTTTAAAGCCATAAGTTTTAGCAAAAACATCGGCATAGAGCTCATTGACATACTTGGTCACGGCATAAGGCGACAAAGGCTTACCAATGTTTTCTTCCACTTTCGGCAATGCCGGATGGTCGCCATAGGTTGAGCTGCTGGCTGCATAGGTAAAGCTGGAAACTTTGGCATCACGTGCCGCAGTCAGCATGTTCAGGAAACCGCTGATATTGGTTTCATTGGTGGTGATCGGGTCGGCAATTGATCGTGGTACTGAGCCTAGAGCTGCTTCATGCAAGACATAATCCACACCGGCACAGGCTTTTTGGCAATCTTCCAGATTGCGGATATCGCCTTCATAGAAGGTGAATTTCGCCCATTGCGCCGCACTGACCAATGACTGTACTTCATCTAAGTTATGTTGATGACCGGTAGCGAAGTTATCCAGACCGACAACCGTTTGATCGAGTTTCAACAGTGTTTCTAACAGATTGGAGCCAATAAAACCGGCAACCCCTGTGACCAGCCAGATTTTAGGGCTCTGCTTTAATTGCTCGCATACTGTCCGATGTTGGCTCATCTTTATAATATCCTTATCAATTATAAACGAAGATCAGATTCAGACTGTGCAAGTACATATTTCAAATCATATAAAACATGTTCTGCTTTGCCCAAGGCACGAATTTTCTCTACGCCCATCTCTTTAAACTGATGATGTGCCACCGCCAGAATGATGGCGTCATAGCTGTGGTCTGTTAATGTCGAAACAGGCTGAATCCCATATTCATGCTCGGCCTCGGCACAATCTACCCATGGATCATAAACATCTACATTCACGTGATATTCTTTCAGCTCATTGACAATGTCGATGATGCGGGTGTTACGGATATCGGGACAGTTTTCTTTAAAACTTAAGCCCAGAATCAGCACCTTGGCATCTTCCACCTGAATGCGTTTTTTCAGCATGCCTTTCACCAGCTGAGTGACCACATAGGCGCCCATGCCATCATTCAGACGGCGCCCGGCCAAAATAATTTCAGGGTGATAACCAATCGCTTGCGCTTTATGGGTGAGATAGTACGGATCCACCCCGATACAGTGCCCGCCGACCAGACCCGGACGAAACGGCAGGAAGTTCCATTTCGTGCCTGCAGCCTCAAGCACCGCTTCAGTATCAATCCCCATTTTATTGAAGATCAAGGCCAGCTCGTTAATCAGCGCAATATTGACATCCCGCTGGGTATTTTCAATCACTTTTGCCGCTTCAGCCACTTTAATGCTGGTGGCTTTATGCGTTCCGGCTTCAATAATCAGGTTATAGACCTGATCGACAAAATCAGCGACTTCAGGCGTAGAACCTGAAGTGATTTTAAGAATATTGGTCACGCGGTGCAATTTGTCACCCGGATTAATGCGCTCTGGACTATAACCGGCAAAGAAATTCTGGTTGAATTTCAAGCCTGAAACTTTTTCCAGTTCTGGAATGCACACCTCTTCAGTGGCTCCCGGATAAACCGTTGACTCATAAACAACAATGTCGCCGTCTTTTAGCACTTTACCAATACTTTGCGAGGCTTTGACCAATGGCGTCAGATCCGGCTGTTTATATTCATCAATCGGGGTCGGCACCGTCACAATAAAGAAGTTGCAGTCTTTTAGATCTTCTAGATTTGCAGTATAGGTTAAATGAATAGATTGTTTTAATTCTTCAGGCGAGACCTCTAAGGTATGGTCTTGACCGCTTTTTAATTCATCAATACGCTTTTGATGAATATCGAAACCAACAACAGAAACCTGTTTTCCAAACTCTACAGCTAAGGGTAAACCTACATAACCTAGCCCAATAATTGCTATTTTCAGTTCAGAGAGTTGTAACATATAGAAGCCTATGCGAGCGATGAATTCTTGATCATCGTGACGTTGTAAATAGCATTATAATATAACAGAAATTGCAGTAATTTTAATTGTAAAATATTGTCTTTATAGGAGAGATCATTCAAACGGGCAATTTATGCCAATCTTAAAATCAGGGTTGATAAACGCCAAAAACATCACACAATAAATAAATTTAATTTTCTTGCTATTTCTTATTTAAAGATAACCCAGTAGTATTTCCACACCTATACCCAACATCTTACGATTCAACAACATCTTAAACTAGGTAACAAAACATTAATGGTATAAAATATTATTGTTCAAATTTCATTTATTGGACAAGTTACGCCCATATATTAATTTCAAATTATTTTTATAAACAGGATTTCGAGTGAGTTACTACCGTTATAGCGTTATGTTTGCACTGAGTTTAGGAATGACTGGTTGTGCAATCACTTCTGGTTTACAAACTTATGATTTACCTAGTGAAGGGGTTTATCAAACGGATTTGGGCACTCAAGTCAATGTAATCAAACTCACTCAAGAATCGCTGTTTGCCGTGCAGCCGGCTGAAATTAATATTCGTCAGGATTATGCCCATTTATTTAATACTTCCCATAAAAATTATAAATTGAGTCCCGGAGATATTCTTTCTATTTATCTTTGGGCCTATCCTGAAATTACTCCACCTACCAATACAATTAATAATGAACAAGCCGTTCAGGCCAACGGTTATCAAATTGACCAAAATGGCTACATCCAGTTTCCCATGATTGGACGTTATAAAGCCGCAGGAAAGTCATTGACTCAGGTCAACCAGGAGTTACGTAGCCAACTTTCCCATTATTTAAAAACCCCGGATGTGATTGCCCGGGTATTGTCTTATCAAGGTCAACGCTTTTCGGTACAAGGCAATGTGATGAAAGGCGGACAATTTGCGCTTAGCGATCAACCTGTCAGCGTATATACGGCTTTAGGTATGGCAGGTGGGGTGAATTCCCAGCAAGGGGATAATGCTTCTATTACGCTGGTCAGACAAGGTCGTAGCTATCAGCTCAATAGTATTGAGCTGGAAAAAGCCGGACTGTCCTTACATAACCTGCTGCTCCAACCCAATGACACTTTATATGTCAATTCACGTGAAAACCAAAAAGTTTATGTGATGGGTGAATCGGGTAAAAACCAATCCCTGCCAATGCGCGATCAAGGCATGAGTTTAAGTGATGTTTTAGGTGAAAGTTTAGGTTTAAATCCGCTGTCTGCGAGCCGAAGTAAGATTTATGTCGTCCGTAGCAATGCCGGGGATAGCTCTACAGAAGTTTATCAACTGGATTTAACCAGTATTGCCGATTTTGGTTTAGCCAATAAGTTCAAGATGCGTAGCAATGATATTGTCTATGTCGATGCTTCTGGTCTAGCTCGTTGGCAACGCGTAGTGAACCAAATTATCCCATTCTCGAATGCACTTTATAATTTGGATCGCCTGGGGCAATAATGCAAATTCAGAATATCCTTGTGGTTTGTGTAGGTAATATCTGTCGTAGTCCGATGGCGGAATATTTCTTAAAACAGCAGTATCCGCAACTGCATATTGAGTCTGCGGGTATTTCCGGTTTAGTCGGCCACGCTGCAGATCAAAAGGCCTGTCTTTGCATGCAGCGCCTAGGCATTGATATGAGTCCTCATATTGCCAAAAAGCTGAACGCTGACCTGATTAAAAAGGCCGATCTGATTTTAGTCATGAGTCAAAATCAGCAAAAGTATTTAGAGCAAACCTGGCCTTTTGCGAAAGGAAAAACTTTCCGCCTGGGTCACTGGCAAGGCAAAAATGTTCCTGATCCCTTTCAGCATGAGCAATTGGTCTTTGATGAAACCTGTCAGTTAATACAAGATTGTATTAGCGACTGGACACAACATATTTAACTTTTTGATAGCAAGATTATGAGCCAAAATACTAATACCGAAGACACTATTGATTTAAAAGAATTATTCTTTTCACTGATTGCTCAATGGAAACTTATTGCACTCTGCATCATTTTAAGTCTGGCTTGCGCACTACTATATTTAAGAACCACTCCTGATACCTATTCAGTTGATGCCTTGGTACAAGTCGAAGAAAGCAAGGGGACTTCTGCCGCATTATTGGGTGATTTATCCAATATGATTGAGCAGAAGCAACCAGCTCAGGCTGAAATTGAACTTTTGAAATCGCGATTAGTACTTGGCTCAGTCATTAAAAACTTAAATCTGGATTTAAAGATTTCCGGGACAGAAAACAGTTTTTTTGATCGCTTGTTAAATCCACACGATTATCAGACTCAATATCACAACAAATCTGTTCTATTTAAGGATGATGCCCAGTCATTTGATGTTCTCAAATTTGAAGTTCCGACTGACTACTTAGACAAGAATTTATTACTTAATTTTAATGGCAATAAATTCACCTTAACGGATCCAGAAACCGAACAAGTGGTTTTTACTGGACTGATCAACCAGGAGAGCCATCTCAGTTCAGAAGTCGGGACTTGGAAAGTGGCCATTTATACTCAAGACCAGCTGAAAGACAGTTATAATATTGCAAAAATGTCTTTACCTGCTGCCATGAGTTCAATCACAAATAACTATTCTGTGGCTGAAAAAGGTAAAATGACCGGTATCTTGGGTCTAAATTATCAAGGTCAAGACAAACAACATATCACCCAGGTTCTCAATTCAATTCTGGTTGCCTATAGCCACCAAAATATTGAACGCCGTTCTGCTGAAACTGCACAAACACTTAAATTCCTTGAAGAACAGTTACCTGAATTAAAGCAACAGCTGGATGTTGCTGAACGTGAATTCAACAAATTCCGTCAACAGTTTAATACGGTTGATGTGACCAAAGAATCCGAACTGTATTTAACCCAGAGCATTCAGCTGGAGACCTCTAAAGCTGAACTGGAGCAAAAACTGGCGGAAGCTTCTGCAAAATACACCAGCGAACATCCGGTGATGCAGCAAATGAATGCTCAACTTGGTGCTATTAATAATAAAATTGCCGAGCTGAATGGTACCTTAAAACAGCTGCCTGATTTGCAACGTCGTTATTTACAGCTTTACCGTGAGGTTGAAGTCAAACAGCAGCTGTATACTGCCCTGCTTAACTCATACCAGCAATTGCGTATTGCCAAAGCGGGCGAAATTGGCAATGTCCGGGTTGTCGATACAGCCGTTGAACCGGTTAAACCGATTGCGCCGAAGAAATTACAGATTCTGATTTTATCCATCTTTCTGGGCGGTTTTATTGGAACCTTACTGGCTTTATTACGCAATATGATGCGCTCAGGGATTAAAGATGCCGATCAAATTGAAAATGAACTGGATTTACCGGTCTATGCCACTGTTCCGCGTTCACCGATTCAAGAAAGTCGGATTAAGCTTCTGAAAAAGAAAAAGCATATTCCTATTTTAGCCGTTAAAAATAGTGATGATATTGCCATCGAAAGCTTACGCAGTATGCGTACTGCCATTCACTTTGCTTTAAGCGAAGCCAAAAACAATATCATCATGATTTCCGGCCCTGCTCCTGAAGTGGGTAAATCTTTTATTTCTGCAAACTTAGCGACGATTTTGGCGCAAAGTAATAAGCGGGTATTAATTATTGATGGTGATATGCGTCGTGGTTATTTACATAAGTATTTCAACCATGACAACCAATCCGGTTTGGCTGAATATTTAAATAGTCAACAAACACTTGAAAGTATTGTTAAATCTACTGACGTTCCCCACCTGGATGTAATTACTCGTGGCAAAAGCCCAGTGAATCCTTCAGAGCTTTTAAGTTCAGCAAAGTTCTCGGAACTTTTAGAACAAATTTCGCCCCGCTATGATCACGTTATTATCGATACCCCACCTGTACTGGCAGTAACAGACGGTATTATCATTTCACAATATGCGGGTGTAAATTTAGTCATCGCACGATATGCAAAATCACAGATGAAAGAACTGGAATTAACTGTCAATCGTTTTGAACAAGTCAATGTTAAGGTCAATGGCTTTATTCTGAATGATATTCAACGTGGCTCGGGCGCTTATGGCTATGGCTATAACTATACTTATGGTTATAAGGCCTCGAAAGATAATGATTAAATCTTTTTTATCGATATTGTTTAAAGCGGTGTAGGCTAAAAGCCAGTGGAAATCACTGGCTTTTGCTTTTGAGGCTTATTTTTATGGAAATAAAAAACAGATATTTTATTGTATGAGAAATGTTTTATATATTCAGACTGTTATAGAATAGTTGGGTTGATAAGAATATATTGGGTTTCTATACACCACGATTCGCTCGAAACGTGCTGGATAGAAAAGTCTGCTAAAATTAATGCAACTTTTTTAATATAAAATGATTTTGGGAAAACCTATGAGTAAAGCCTTACCCATCGCTGTCGCTGTTCTTTTAGGCGGTGCTGCACTTGTACCTGTTTATTATGCAACTCAAAACCCGGCTACTGTGACATCAAAAGCATCAAAAAATGCCTCTGCTGTTGAAAAAATCAGTTATGCGCTCGGTTATGAAGTCGCACATCAAACCCCGCCTGAATTAGACATTAACAGCTTTGTTACAGGTGTGCGTGAAGGACATGCTCGTAATAAACCGGCTTATACAGAACAAGAACTTCAACAAGCCTATCAGCAGTTCCAGAAAGAGATGCAACAGAAACAGCTGGATCAAGCCAAAACAGCTCAATCCTCAAGTGACAATTTCTTGGCTGAAAATGCGAAAAAACCGGGTGTGAAAACCACGGCTTCAGGCTTGCAGTACAAAATCACCAAAGAAGGTACCGGTAAACAGCCGACCGCAACTTCTGTTGTTACCGTTCATTACAAAGGCCAACTGGTCGATGGCAAGGTATTTGACAGCTCGATTGAACGTGGACAACCGATTGAATTCCCGCTCAATCAGGTCATTCCGGGTTGGACTGAAGGTCTACAACTGATGAAGGAAGGCGGTAAAGCTACCCTTTATATTCCTTCACAATTGGGCTACGGCGAACAAGGTGTTCCGGGCATGATTCCTGCCAATAGCACCCTGATTTTTGATGTTGAACTGATTAAAGTAAAATAAAAATTTTAAGGAGAGCTTTTGCTCTCCTTATTTATCTTGAGATAAGAAAATGAAAACATCTATAACACTCCTTTGTTTATGCATGTGTACCACGGCAAGTTTTGCAAAAACGGTGACCAATAGCAGCAGTTTAAAGGAACAGGTTGGTTACAGTTTCGGTTACTTAATGGGACGTAGCAATGCTGACTCGTTTAAAGATTTAGACTTGGAGGCTTTCATCCTGGGTCTAAAGACAGCCACGCAAGGCGGTAAATCTGCCCTGACCGATGAAGAAATGGCTCGTGTTTTGAACCAGCATAAAAAGCAGAGTGAAGCAAAACAGCTGATTGAATTAAAACAAAAGGCCGAAACCAATGCCAAAATTGGGGCGGAATTTTTAGCAGCCAATGCCAAAAAAGAAGGTGTTCAAAGCACCAAATCCGGTTTGCAATATCAGATTTTAAAACAGGGTACAGGAAAATCACCGAAGGCCAATTCCGTGGTTAAAGTCAATTATGAAGGTCGGCTCATTGATGGAACCGTGTTTGACAGTTCAATCGCCCGGAACCAGCCAGCGGAATTTCAGGTCAGCCAGGTGATTCAAGGCTGGACGGAAGGCTTACAGCTGATGAAAGAAGGGGCCAAATACCGCTTTTTCATTCCGGCACAGCTGGGCTACGGTCAAATTGGTTCCGGCGATGTGATTGAACCGAATAGCACCTTGATTTTTGATGTCGAACTGCTTGAAGTATTGCCTAAATCCAGCAAGTAATCGATCAGCCCCTGTTTCATGTAAAAATAGCGAGTGAGTTAACCTGAAACTCCCCCCACAGTTAGGGCTGCTCGCCATTTTTAACATGGATGAGATGCATTAGCCCATATTGCACTTCATGCTGGCAGAGGTCATTCTTTTGAAATCCTGCCAATCTATTTTCTCTTTTGCCACACCCTAGAAATAAGATTAACCCTATATTTATTCAATATTTAGATACATATCCTGGTTAATTAAAAGCATGTTTCAATTTATGCAGAATAGTTGCTGCCAAAACTGAACGATCTTGTACAATCATTAAAGAAAATTCATTTCTATCTTTTTAATTCATACATTTTTTATTTATTACAAGGATCAAATCCATGGCTCTCAGCATTAAAACTCGCGAAATTCAGTACACCGCGCCAGACGGAACCCAGTTGATTGGATATTTTGCCGCACCTGAATCAGAAAAACCGCTCGCGGGCATTATTGTTGCGCCAGAATGGTGGGGACGAAACGATTACACTGAACAACGCGCGCGTGAGCTGGCCGAACATGGTTATGCTGCTTTTGCCATTGATATGTACGGGGATAAAAAAGTCACCACGGCTGTGCCTCAAGCCAGCGAATGGATGATGCAAACCTTTGAAGATCCGGAAACAATTGTGACTCGTGCGTCCGCAGGTTTGGCCACATTAGCTGCGCAAGAAGAAGTAAATGCAGATAAACTGGCAGCTATAGGCTTCTGTTATGGCGGCAAGGTGGTGCTGGATCTGGCACGTTCCGGTGCCGATTTAAAAGCGGTCGTGACCTTCCATGGCAACTTGACCCCGAAAACCCCTGCACAACCCGGACAGGTGAAAGCAGAAATTCTGGTGCTCCACGGAGAACTGGACAGCATGGTCAGCCTGGATGATGTAGCTCGCTTTAAAGAAGAGATGCATGCTGCTCAAGTCGAGCATGAAGTGATCATTTTTGAAGGCGCCAAACATGGCTTTAGCAACCCGCTTGCAGATGAGCGTGCCAAAGCCAATGGTATTGATCTGGGCTATAACGCAGCAGCTGAGCAGCAAGGCTTATCTACCATGTATGAATTATTTAAAACGCGACTTGGTGAATAACAATGAAGGTAAAGATGGCCCTGCTATTTTTACCCATCCAGTGATGGATCATTTAGAGAGGATACAATAATGACGACAAACAATTGTGTATATTGCAATTTTGATGAATATGACATCATTGATAAGAATGATTTCGGTGTAATTTTGCCCGAGCCAAATGCTTTATCTCAAGGTCACTCGGTTATTGTTCCCCTGCGCCATGTCAGCTCTTTTTTTGATATCACCGACAAAGAACGTAAAAGTCTGATGTCCCTGCTTGAGCTTGCCCGTAATGAGTTGAAGCTACGTTATCATCCTGCCGGCTTTCATATTGGCTTTAATGATGGTGCGGTGTTTGGTCAGGCTGATGAACATCTGCATATTCACATCATTCCACGCTATGAAGGTCAGACATTGAAGCTTGATGAGCGTTGGGGCATGATCAGCGATTAAAAATGGATTGTGCGTTATCACTCAAAAAATGATGCTTCGGCATCATTTTTTTTGCTTCGGACAACACCGCAGTACTGGGCAATTTTCGTTATACTATTCATCTATTCCCACGCTACGGTTCACATGTCACAGTTTTCTTTTGCCGATGCCCTGCTTTCCTGGTTTGACGTTCATGGCCGTCATGATTTGCCCTGGCAAGTCGCGGATGATCCCTACAAGGTCTGGGTTTCTGAAATTATGCTGCAGCAAACTCAAGTGAAAACCGTGCTGCAATATTTCGAGCGTTTTATCGAACGCTTTCCGACGGTAGCAGATTTGGGACAGGCCAGTTGGGATGATGTAGCCCCGTATTGGGCAGGTCTGGGGTATTATGCCCGCGCCCGAAATTTGCATAAAGCGGCGGGAATGGTGGCTCGTCGAGGTCATTTTCCAGCGACATTAGAAGAATGGATCGAACTTCCCGGAATTGGCCCATCCACTGCCGGGGCACTGATGTCCCTCGGTTTGCGTCAGTACGGCGTAATTATGGATGGCAATGTCAAACGGGTATTGGCGCGTTTCTTTGCCATTGAAGATGACCTGTCCAAACCGGTGCATGAACGTGCCATGTGGCAACTGGCAGAACAGTTGTGCCCGGTTGAGCGCAATCATGACTATACCCAGGCAATTATGGATCTGGGAGCAACTATCTGTACGCCGAAAAAACCGCTCTGTTTATATTGCCCGATGCAACAGCACTGCAAGGCCCATCAACAGGGACTGGAAATCGAGCTGCCGTTTAAAAAAGCCAAAAAACCTGTTCCGCTAAAATCAGCGCAAGTTTTGCTGATTCAGTCTGATGATCAATGGTTATGGCAACAACGCCCCAATAGTGGCTTATGGGGTGGTTTGTGGTGCCTGCCGATTATTGAAAATCCTGCCGAATTTGAACAACTGTGCCAATCTTTAGGTTTAAAAAAAGTGATTCAACGGGCGCAAATCACGCACAGTTTTACTCACTTTACCTGGCAACTGGAAGCCCTCTGCTTTGCAGTCGATCCTGACCAGCAGGAACATCTGGCAATCGAACTGAATGGCACATGGTTAGACCCCGAAACTGCAACGGCTATGGGGCTGCCCACCGCAATGAAAAAATTGATCTCTGCAGTAAATTTATGAGATAGTCAGGCACTGTAGTTCGAATAATTTCATATAGATTAGAATGAAAAAAGGATGAACAGTGCTACGTTTTATTTCAACCTTATTGTTGGGTTTTAGCATTTTGTGGATTGCGGCATGTACCTCGACACCGCATAAACCATCTTCCCCGCTTCCCCCGGCTCAGGTGCAAAAGCTGAAAAGTATGCAGCTGAACTCGTCATTGCCTATTCCGGTAAAAAATATCAAAGCCAGACAGCTAAAGGATACCTGGGGAGCTTCGCGCAGTCATGGCCGCACCCACGAAGGCATTGATATTATGGCTCCACGTGGAACAAAAGTACTGAGTGCCACAGAAGGTCTCATTGCCGACTTACGCAATAACAATTTGGGTGGTAAAGTGGTTTGGATTCTGGGACCGGGTGGAACCTGGCATTACTATGCCCATCTTGATGAGCATAAACGCGGCCTAAGTGTCGGCGATTATGTCAAAAAAGGTGATCTGATTGGTTATGTCGGCAATACCGGCAATGCACGCCATACGGCACCGCATTTACACTATGGCATTTACCTCGAGGGTAAGGGTCGTGGTGTGGTCAATCCCTATCCTTATTTACGTTAATTTTTTAGGAACTATTCATGTCAGAAGCGTTGATCAATCGTTTGGTCGAATTTGCTGAATCAGGCAATCAACAAAAAATTGTGTTGGCGGGACAAACCCATCAAGGCTGGGTGATGGAAATTACCGAAGAAGCGCTTTTGATCAGCACCGGTTTTGCAGAAAAAACGGGTAAAGACATGTGGATTCAGTTCACTGACTTACCGCAAGCCGAACTGTATTACTGGGATAACCAGCACGATCAATGGACTGAATTTAAGCTATAAGTGCTTAAGGAGCATCAGAAATGTCGATTCAACGCTGTGGCTGGTGCTCGAATGATCCAATGTATATGGCCTACCATGATCATGAGTGGGGCAAAGCCAGTCATGATGAGGCGCATTTATTTGAAATGCTGTGCCTGGAAGGACAGCAGGCCGGTTTGTCCTGGATTACCGTGCTGAGAAAGCGTGAAGCTTACCGTGAACATTTCTTTCAATTTCCGATTGCCAAGATCGCCCAGTTCAGTGATGCAGAGCTGGAAAATAAACTCCAGGATGCTGGCCTGATCCGGCACATCGGCAAGCTCAAAGCCATTCGTGACAATGCCATTGCCTGGCAGCATTTAAGCCAAGCACTAAAACCACAACAGAGCAATGTTAGCGACTGGTTATGGAGCTTTGTTGAATATCAAACCCTATACAATGATGTGCCCAATTATCGTCAGGCACCGGCCCAAACCGACATCAGTCTTGCACTCTCAAAAGCTTTAAAAAAGAAAGGTTTTAAATTTGTAGGACCCACCACCTGTTATGCCTTTATGCAGGCGGTGGGTATGGTCGATGACCATGAAAACCATTGCTCTTTTAAAACAGGTTCATCATTAAAATGATCAGGAAAGGATTTTGCCATGAGTAATAATATTATCCATGCCTATGCAGCCATGCAGGCAGGTGCAGCACTTGAACCCTATCAGTTTGATGCCGGAGAGCTGCAGCCGCATCAGGTTGAAGTTAAAGTTGAATACTGCGGTTTATGCCATTCCGACATTTCAGTGATCAATAATGACTGGAAATCTTCAGTTTATCCCGTGGTGGCCGGACATGAAATTATCGGTACCATTGTACAGCTGGGTTCAGAAGCCAAAGGCCTGAAAGTGGGACAGCACGTGGGCATCGGCTGGACAGCAGAAAGTTGCCAGTATTGCGATCCCTGCGTATCGGGTCAGCAAGTGCTGTGTAGCGGTGAAAAAACAGCGACCATTGTAGGCCATGCCGGTGGATTTGCCGACAAAGTCCGTGCTGGCTGGCAATGGGTGATTTCCCTGCCCGAAGATCTGGATCCGGAAAGTGCCGGTCCGTTACTTTGTGGCGGCATAACCGTATTTGATCCGATTCTCAAACACCAGATTCAGGCCATACATCATGTGGGTGTAATCGGGATTGGCGGCTTAGGTCATATGGCAATCAAACTGCTAAAAGCCTGGGGCTGTGAAATTACCGCCTTTACTTCAAATTTGGACAAGACCGAAGAGCTGAAAGCCATGGGCGCTGACCATGTGGTGAATAGCCGTGACCTTCAGACCATTAAATCGCAACGCGGCAAGTTTGATTTATTACTCAGCACCGTCAACGTGACCTTGGACTGGCAGGCTTACCTTGCTACTCTTGCGCCAAACGGTACCGTGCATATGCTGGGGCTTCCCCTGGAGCCCATGCAGATCTCAGCCGGCACATTGATTGGCGGTGCAAAATCCGTGACCGGTTCTCCTACAGGCTCCCCTGCGGCACTACGCCAATTACTGAAGTTTGCAGCGCGTAAAAATATCGCACCGCAAATTGAAGTTTTTCCAATGTCACAGCTCAATCAAGCCATTGAACATCTCCATTCGGGTCAGGCCCGTTACCGGATTGTACTCAAAGCAGATTTCTAGTTCATTTTTCAATTTAATTTTCACTTAAATCCAATCTGCCAAGAGCTATAGCGCTTGGCAGATTTTTATTCATTCTGACAACTTGGTCTTTAAATCGCTTATAAATATACAGCCAGTTTTTGTGCCAGAAATTCGATAAATAAGCGCACCCTTTTCGGCAGATGTTCTTGTCGATAGTACACTGCATGGATGTTCTGATAATGCAGACGAATTTGGTCTTCAAATAAGGCCTTCAGGCGACCGGCCTGTAAATCATCTTCGACCAAAAAGCGCGACAAACAGGTTATTCCCAAGCCTTGTAGAGCCAGTTGCCGGACCGTTTCTCCATTGGAGGCTTTTATTTGGGGATGAACCGTCAAATCTTCACCATTCAACTGAACCGGCCAGGTATTTAAATGCGTCGGCTGACTAAAACCCAGTAAAGTATGCTGGGATAAATCCGCTGGAGATTGCGGTACTCCATGTTGTTCCAAATAAAGAGGATTCGCCACAATGTACAGGCGGCTGCGGCATAATAACTTGGCATGTAAACTTGAATCGTGCAGCTCTCCAAACCGGATTGCGACATCGGTTTTATGCTCCAGTAAATCAATCACCTGATCATGATTATTCAGTTCAATTTCAATATTGGGATATTGCTGCATAAACTCCTGCATCAGCGGCACAATGACATGCAAGATAAAAGGGGTCGCAGAATCTATCCGAATCCGTCCCGAAGTATCGCTATCAGATTTCAGCAAGGCATCTTCGGCTTCGGCCAAATCGTTTAAAATTTTACGGGCTTTTTCCAGAAACAGTTGCCCTTCCTGGGTCAGTTTCAACTTGCGTGTGGTACGTTCCAGCAAGGTCACATTGAGCTTATTCTCCAGACGTTGCAAAGCCCGACTCACCCCGGATGTGGTTTGTCCCAGACGCTCGGCTGCCATCACAATCGAGCCACTATCGACAATAGTCACAAAAGCGTGGAGTTCTTCAATGGTCGATTTCATCTTCCACTCATGTATTGATTATTCATCAATAATATTGTGCAAAGTAATGTATTTTTTAACAACAATAAACCTTTAAAATCACGTTCATCTTCAAAATTTAAAGATTGCATAAATCCAGCAATCCATCGCTTGCATTGGCATTCAATAGTTACGGACCAGCCACCTTTGCCCTAGTTCCACTGCTGTAAAGCAGGAGATGATCTATCCTGTTCATAAAATATATTTAGAAAAAAGTCCGCACAATGCGGACTTTTTATTTTTCTGTTTTAACGTAATGCTTCAGGCAACAGCGGAATACTCGAGGGTTTGGCCAGTTCAGCTTTCATCTTCTGCAGCATCTGATAAGGCTGCTGCTGTACAAACATATTCACAAAGGTTAAAGGAATAGAACCTTCAGGGTTGGCATAACCATACGTGGAAACTTTGACTTTGTTATTGGCTAATTTCTGAAAAGTCCAATCGCCTTCATAATGGGTCAAACGTACATAATTCGGATTTTTGGCATACGCTTTATCAACCGCTTTATTTTTAATGGTGATCATGCCTTGAGCATCTTTCATCATTTTGCCTTGCACCACCAAATCACGGTCTTTCAACGGAAATGGAAAATCCAGTACCATATACAATAAAAATTCGCCTTTTTTATCATCGCGCGATAGCACTTTCACGCTGCCCATATACGGCACCCATTTCACCGCATGGTCGACATCCAGAATCAGACCAACGGCCTTTTCAAAAGGCGTATCGTAAGTAGTTTCAGCTTTATATAAAAATACCGGGTTCTGGCTGTTTTGATAGGTCCAGACCTTAATATTATTTTTGTTAATACTGAGTTTGGCATTATCCACAGGTTTAGCTTGCGCAGTAGCAAGCATTGCTACTGCACAGGCCATCAATATCACTTTTTTCATTCCATTGTGCTTCTTATTTTAATTTTGCTAGATATTGTTATAAATGATTTTAACGATTTTTTATACTTGAATATCGTTAAAACCCAGTACATCTTTCATGTCATATTTACGGGCTTCACGTCCCACTACCCAAGCTGCGGCACGAACAGCACCCGCGGCAAAGTTCATACGGTTGGTTGCTTTATGGGTAATTTCAACACGTTCGCCTTCGCCAATAAACATTACCGTATGTTCACCGACAATATCGCCACCACGAATGGTTTCAAAACCAATGGTTTGGCGATCACGTGGACCAGTATGACCTTCACGGCCATAAACTGCCACTTCTTTCAGATTGCGTCCCAAAGTATCAGCAATCGCTTCACCCATCATCAGTGCCGTACCTGATGGTGCATCGACTTTATGACGGTGATGCGCTTCAATCACTTCAATATCCACTGTGTCGCCAAACACTTTAGAGGCAAGTTCCAACAGCTTGATGGAAACGTTCACGCCAACTGAATAGTTTGCCGCATAGACTACAGGGGTTTGCGTTGCGCTGTCATCTAGAAATGCTTTTTGTTCGTCATTCATACCCGTAGTACCAATGACAATGGCCACGCCGGCTTCACGGCACAATTTCAAATGCTGTGCAGTCGCGACAGGTGCCGTGAAATCAATCACCACGTCACAGTCTTTTAATACGTCTTGTAAATTGCCAACAACCTTGACCCCAACTGGACCAATACCGGCAAGCTCGCCTGCATCTGCACCAATCAGGCTGCTTTCAGGGCGTTCAACTGCTGCTGCGAGCTGATAGCCGGCTTCTTTCACGGCTTGAATAAGGATGCGTCCCATACGACCGCCTGCACCTAATACACCAATGCGTGGAGCTGCTGACATAACATATTCCCAATGTTGATTCTAAATTGTTGTTACTATATCAAAACTCTGTACCGAGACTAAGTTTCAGCCTGAAATTTTTTATTTAAAAAAGAGAAACCGGTCATGACGAATGTTTATGCCAAAGCAAGATGCAATGGCTCAACCCCGACTGGTTGCTGTATTGAAAGTTCAGCGTTAAAAATAAATGATTTTGCTGCTGATTTTCATCTCCCTGTAAACATCACTGCGCAGACTACGCGACACGAGTGATAAAAAGATGAATTATAAGGAGATCAGCATGCATTCGAAAAAAATCGCGTTAACCGTTTTGATGGCAACCATCGTCAGCACAGCGTGGGCAGAACCGGCAATCCAAGCGGGAGATACTTTGGAAAGCTTATCGCAAGTCAAAATAAATATTCGTACCCATAGCGCTACACCGGCTCAAGCTGAAAATAATCCGGCAGTGACCAAGCAAGAACCGGCTGGCGAAGCAGTAACGCAATCGGTAGATGTCGAAGCGATTGACAAACCGATCGTCGAATAAGGGCTTAAATGGCTATAAAAAAAGGGGGAATATCAATATCCCCCCTTTTTTTCAAAATGTGTCTGAAATCAATCAAACAGACCGAAGAACGACTTTTTCTTAGGCGATGATTTATTGTCATCACCATCCATCGTTTCTTGCAATTCTTTTAACAATTCACGTTGACGCGCAGTCAAGTTCACTGGTGTTTCGACCACTACGCGGCAAAGCAAGTCACCCTGCATGCTGGTACGTACCGGTTTAACTCCTTTACCACGCAAGCGGAACAGTTTGCCGGTTTGAGTTCCCTCAGGAATTTTTAGGCTGACACGGCCATCCAGAGTTGGAATCTGGATTTCTTTACCCAAGGCAGCATCGGCAATAGATACCGGCACATCCATATACAGGTCTGCACCGTCACGCTGGAAGATGTCATGCTCGCGCACCACCACTTCTACGTATAAGTCACCGGATTGACCATCACGAATCGCTTCACCTTTACCGCTTAAACGTACGCGGTCACCGTTGTCCACCCCTGCAGGAATGGTCACTTCAAGGGTTTGCTGACGGTCTTTTACGCCTGAACCATGACAGGTGTTACATGGGTTCTTGATGATTTTGCCTTGACCGCGACAGGTGCTACAAGTCTGCTGAACAGAGAAGAAACCTTGCTGCATGCGCACTTGACCTGCACCATGACAGGTTTTACAGGTTTCAACATCGTTCGGGTTTTTAGAACCCTTACCGTCACAGGCCTCACACGGTGCCGGTGCAGTAAAAGTAATGGTTTTTTTCACGCCCTTGACCGCTTCTTCAAGGGTCAATTCCATCACATAACGCAGGTCCGATCCGCGACGTGCACGTTGCTGGCCACGGCCGCCACCGCCACCGAATGCGCCACCAAAGATGTCGCCAAACTGACTAAAGATGTCTTCTGCGCTGAAACCACCACCAAAGCCACCACCGCCCATACCGCCTTCAAAAGCGTTATGTCCCATACGGTCATACATGCTGCGTTTTTCGCTGTCCGATAAAATTTCATAAGCTTCGGCAGCTTCTTTAAATTTTTCTTCAGCTTCAGGGTTGTCCGGGTTACGGTCTGGATGATATTTCATCGCCAACTTACGGTAGGCTTTTTTAATTTCATCATCACTAGCGGTTTTAGCGACGCCCAAAACCTCATAATAATCACGTTTAGCCATGTCTGGCGATGCTCCTCACGGAATTTTATTTAATACTTAACTGTGGAGTGAAATTGGGGACGGAAACAAATTTTACAAGGGAAACAGAGGAAAAAAGTTTATTCGGATTAAAATACGGCTTTATTTTTGAAAAAACGGGAAATTCCTTTTAGCCAGGCATTCAACAAAAATAAAAAGGCAATCAGCGCGAAAATCACGCCTGTAACAGTACAGCCTTTTACCCAGACTGCACTATCCCAATAAAAGAAAATCAGCGGAATAAACCAGAGGGCCGCAAAACACACCAGAATCATATAAATCACAATATTACGCATGATCCAGAGGGCTTGAGCCTGAAGCCAGACCTCCACTTCATTTACTTGTGTGACTTTGCGCGCAAACCAGTAAGCAAATATGCCGCTAATCACAGTAAATAAGGCCAAAAACATCAAGACATAAGAAATCGCAATAGAACGGCGAAGTCGGCTTAAGTTGTCTTGCTTCATGTGCGTTTTAACCCCATTTACCACATCTTTAGATTTTTAATATGCAGTAAATTGCTTTATAGAAATGTGTACGAATATTAGGTGCTACTATATTGAAATTTTCAATATTTCGCACCTGCTTATTGTCAAAAAATTACACCGTTTGGCTATTTTTTTTCACTTTAAACCATTGTGCATACAATGCTGGTAAAAAGAACAAGGTGAGAACCGTGGCCACAATCAAACCGCCCATAATGGCGACAGCCATCGGACCAAAGAAAATACTGCGTGATAATGGAATCATCGCCAGTACGGCGGCCAGGGCGGTCAGCACAATCGGGCGGCAACGACGTACGGTTGCCTCAATAATGGCATTCCAGGGATCATGTCCAGCCTGAATGTCCTGTTCAATCTGGTCAATCAGGATTAAAGAATTGCGCATGATCATGCCCGACAGGGCAATGGTTCCCAGCATCGCGACAAAACCAAAGGGTTTATTCAGCAACAATAGGAACAGGACCACCCCAATCAGGCCCAAAGGTGCCGTCAAAAACACGATAAACGCGCGGGACATGCTCTTGAGCTGAATCATCAGCAAGGTCATCACCACCGCCAGGAAGAACGGCATACCGGCATTGACCGAGTTTTGTCCACGCGCCGACTCTTCGACCGTACCGCCTACTTCAACCAGATAACCGCCTGGCAATTCGGCACGCAGCTGATCCATTTTATCGGCCAGTTCCCCGACCACGGTTGCAGGCTGCAATTTGGTCCGTATATCGGCACGCACGGTAATGGTCGGCAAACGGTTACGATGCCAGATCAGACCATCTTCAAATTTATATTCAATTTTGGCAATTTGCGCCAGAGGTACAGAACCGCCATTGGCCGTCGGTACGGCCAGACTGGATAAGGACTCTACATTGACCCGTTCGTTCCGATCTCCACGCAAACGGATTTCAATCAGTTCACGTTTTTCACGATACTGGTTAATCACGGCACCACTGATGGAGCTGTTCAGGAATTGCGACAAATCTAAAGTCGATACCCCCATTTGACGGGCGCGATCCTGGTCAATCTTCAGCTGGATGACCTTGCTCGGTTCGCCCCAGTCCAGATGAACGTTGGTGGTATTCGGATTCTCTGCAATGACGGCGGAAACCTTATGTGCCCACTGACGCACCAGATTCAGGTCTTCCCCGGAAACACGGTACTGCAAGGGATAACCGACAGGCGGGCCATTTTCCAGCAGCGAGACCCGGGTACGCACATCTGGCAGCAATTTACGGATTTCCTGATCCAGAGATTTGCGGATTTCATCGCGGTCATCCAGGGACGAAGCCAAGACCACAAACTGGGCAAAACTGGCCTGTGGCAGCTGCTGGTCCAGCGGCAAGTAGAAACGGGTGGAACCCGTGCCGACATAGGCCACATAATTGTCGATGCCCTGTTTGGTCGACAGGAATTTTTCCACTTTCTTCACGGCATTTTCTGTGGCGGTGAGGGATGCACCTTCTTCCAGTTTTAAATCGACCAGAATTTCGGCACGGTTGGATGGTGGAAAAAATTGCTGCGGCACCAGTTTAAACATCAGCACCGACAACACAAAAATACCCACCGTGGTCGCAATCACGGTTTTACGGTAAGTAATACACTGACTCACCCAGCCTCTAAATTTTTGATAGAACTTGGTTTGATAAGGGTCATGATGCTCACCGGCATGATGCAGCACAGCTGGCGGTTCGGGTTGCCTACGTAGGCGCGCCCATAAGCGCTGATACCACGGTGCTTTTTGCAGCAGGTCTTGATTAAAATCTGGCAGCAGTTTATCGCCCAGATAGGGGACAAAAAGCACCGCCGCAAACCACGACACCACCAGGGCAATCGTCACCACCTGGAAAATGGAACGGGTATATTCACCGGTACTGGAGGCAGCAGTGGCAATCGGTAAAAAGCCGGCTGCGGTAATCAGGGTGCCGGTCAGCATTGGAAAAGCCGTGGTTTTCCAGGCAAATCCTGCCGCCTCCAGCCGGCTATAGCCCAGCTCCATTTTCACGGCCATCATTTCAATGGCAATAATGGCGTCGTCCACCAATAAACCGAGCGCCAGAATTAAGGCTCCAAGTGAAATTTTATGCAGCCCGACATCAAACAGATTCATGCCGGCAAAGGTCATGGCCAGCACCAGCGGAATGGAAAATGCCACCACCAGACCGGTACGGAAACCCAGTGAAAAGAAGCTGACCAGCAGGACAATAATCACTGCTTCTGCCAGCACTTTCATGAATTCATTCACGCTGCGTTTGACCGCAACCGGTTGATCGGACACTTTTTTCAGTTCCATCCCCAAGGGCAAAGATTTTTGCAGATGGGCAAATTCAGCCTCTAAATTTTTACCTAAAGCCAGAATGTCGCCACCTTTGCGCATGGATACGGCAATGCCAATCCCGTTTTCGCCCATAAAGCGCATGCGTGGCTGGGCCGGCTCGCTGAAACCGCGATAGATCTCGGCAACATCGCCCAGCTGAATGGTTTTTTCTGCCACCAAAAGTGGCATCTGCTTGAGTTCATCGACACTTTGCAGCTGGCCGCTGACCCGCATTTGAATGCGGTCGGTCCCGGTTTCAAAGAAACCGGCACTGGCTACGGTATTTTGCTGTTGCAGGGCTTGCTGAATCGCCGTGACCGGAATGCCGAGCTGTGCCGCCTTGGTATTGGACAGTTCAATCCAGATTTTCTGGTCTTGCAGCCCCACCAGATTGACCTTGCCGACATCCTTGACACGTTGCAGTTGCAGTTGCAGACGGTCGGCATATTCCTTCAATATGGCATAGTCATAATCTTTGCCGGTCAGGACATAGATATTTCCGAAGGTATCGCCAAATTCATCATTAAAAAACGGCCCTTGTACCCCACTCGGAAGTTGATGCTGGATGTCACCGATTTTTTTGCGCACCTGATACCAGACATTGGGAATCTGGTTGGAACGCAGCGAATCCTTGGCGACAAACGTCACCAGTGATTCACCGGGGCGCGAATAGGCCATGATGCGTTCGTAATTGCCGGTACTCATCAGTTCTTTTTCGATGCGATCCGTCACCTGCAAGGACACTTCCTGTGCGGTTGCGCCCGGCCAATAGGTCTGGATCACCATCACCTTAAAGGTAAACGGCGGATCTTCACTTTGTGCCAGCTTGGAATAGGAAACAATGCCGACAATGCCGAGCAGCAGCATGAAATAAAGGATCAGGCCTTTATTTTTCAGGGCCCATTCCGACAGGTTAAAGTTCGTGCCTAAATTCATGATGCAGCTCCTGACTGGATGTTCACGGCACGATTTTCCCGGTCAATCGGCTGGATTTTCTGTTTTTCACGCAATAAGTGCACACCGCCAATCACCACATAATCTTGCGGATTCAGACCGGACAATACCGGCACACTGTCACGGCCATAGGCCCCCAGGGTCACCGCCACCTTATGGATGGTCTGATCCGGTTTCACCACCCAGACATAGGCCTGCTGGCCATTGGCCGAAACACTGGACAACGGCACGCTGAGTACATTGTTTTGGCTATTGTTAAAAAATACCCGGGCACTCTGGCCCAGCTGAATGGCAGCGTTGCCTTCACGCAAGGCCACCTTGACACTAAAGGTCCGCGACTGATCGGCTGCCGGAGAAATTTCACGCACATAGCCTGCAAATTTATCTTCCGGCTTGGACCATAAGGTCACCCACGCTGCCTGACCGACTTTAATCTCTGAAATGGCCTGCTCAGGCACCCCGATTACCACTTCACGGTCACCGGCAATTGCCATCTGGTACGCGGCTTGCCCTGCCGCAACCACCTGCCCGACTTCAATATTGCGTGCGGTAATCACCCCGTTTTTATTGGCAATCAGCTGGTTATAACCGGTCTGGTTACTCGTCACCTGATAATTGGATTGCGCTTGCTTTAAAGCGGACATCGCTGATTTATACTGGTTATCCACCGCATCATATTGCGAACGGCTTACGGCATTCATGGGTAGCAGTTGCTGAAAGCGCTGCCGTTCATCTGCGGCAATTTTTGCTGCCGACTGGGCACTTTCCAGTTGAGCTTTTGCTGCATTAAGCTGCAGCTGGGCATCTTTCACATCCAGTTTTGCCAGTACCTGCCCCACTTTGACCTGATCGCCCACATCGACATAACGTTCGATAATCTGTCCGCCCACCCGGAAAGCCAAAGCCGTTTGCTGGCGCGCCTGCACATCTCCGGCATAGCTTTTCTGTTCATTATGAGTACTGTTCGGCTGAGTCACCATCACAAACGGGACCTGTTCTGTTTCGGTTGCCTCCGTGCTGCAGCCCAATAAAGTCACACTGCAAATAATCATCATGCTGACCAGGGCGGTTTTTACTGCAATCTTTACTGTGCTCATGAAGTTCGCTCTTATCTCAAAATGTTTTTTAGGGCAAAATAAGCAATATCTTAAATTGATCATTTTTTAATTAATATACTGCCTGGTACAGTAATTATAATAATCAGGTCAAAGCAATGACCTTTTTCATTTTTTTGGAAAAAATTGTGCAAATAAATGTTGGTCGTCCCAAGGACTTAGAAAAACGTCAGCGTATTTTAAATGCGGCAAAAAGCTTATTTTTGAAGTGTGGCTATCAGGGTTCCAGCATGAACCAGATTGCCCAGGAAGCCGGTGTCACCAAACTGACGGTCTACAATCACTTTCAGGATAAAGCCAATTTATTTGTCTGTGCCATTGTTGCAACATGCGAAGAATTACTTAGTGCTCGCCCCTTAAACCTGCAAGCCGACAGTAATTTTTATCAGGAATTTGTGCATGCCTGCGAACTGGCGCTCAATATCACCAACTTGCCGGAAGCCATCAAACTGGAACGCTTATTGGTGGAACTGGCGGCGGAACAAAATCCACTGGCACAAAAATTTTATCAGGCGTCTCACCTGCGCATGATTGCCGTGTGGGAAAACTTCTTTCAACAGGCGATTGATCTGGGTTTTGTTCAAGCTGAAAACTTAAAAACACTCACCATGCTGATCGTGTCTTTATTGTTTGGCATGCGCCATCATGAAGTGCTGCTTGGGGTGCGGGAAGTTCCGACTGCAGAAGAGAAACAGCAGATTATCCTGAACAGTATTGAAATCTTTATGCTGAAATATCAAAAAAAAACCTTAAAATCTGTAATTCCATTTTCCTGACTGCACAAACAGCACCTCAATTGCCAGTTTTAGCAACAAAAGATACCGACTTTTGTCTGCCCCCTACTTGGAATGTCATCGAATCGGGGTATATTCAAAAGAGTAGCCTAGGAGAATGAAAAAAATGATTCAACAAATTGATGCTCCACTGCGTGAGGATGTACGCTTACTTGGGAACCTACTGGGAGAAACCCTCAAGGAACATGCAGGACAAGATTTGTTTAATCAGGTGGAGCAGATTCGTGCGCTGTCCAAAGGTGCACGTGATGGGCAGGTGGAAGCCGAAAAACAGCTTGAACAACTTTTTTTAAGTCTGGAAGATGATGAAATTCTTCCGCTCACCCGGGCATTCACTCACTTTCTGAATTTTGCCAATATTGCCGAACAATACAATGTGGTACGCAGTCGCCGTAAGAGTGAATTCGATGAAAATGCACCTTCCCCTAATCCGCTTGATCATCTGTTCCAGAAATTTAAAGATCACGAAATTTCAGCCGACACCCTATTCCAGCAAATCTGTGAACTGAAAATTGAACTGGTGTTGACTGCACATCCGACTGAAGTCAGCCGTCGTACCTTAATTCAAAAATATGACGATATTAATGACTGTCTGTTTAAGTCTGATCAACAAAAACTGACCCCACGTGAACGCAAGGCCGTACTGGCAGAACTCAAACAGCTGATTTGTTCCGCCTGGCAGACTGATGAAATCCGCCAGCACCGCCCGACCCCAGTCGATGAAGCAAAATGGGGCTTTACCACGATTGAGCAAACCCTGTGGAATGCTGTTCCCAAGTTCATTCGTGAACTGGATGAAATGGTTGAAGATCACTGTGGCCAGCGTTTACCCTTAACCGTTGCACCGGTGCGTTTTGCCTCCTGGATGGGCGGTGACCGTGATGGCAACCCGAATGTTACGCATAACATTACCCAGGAAGTACTGTGGCTGTCGCGCTGGAAAGCGGCGGATTTATATCTGCGTGATATGGAAGACCTGCGCTGGGAACTGTCGATTCAGAATGCCAGTGATGAACTGTTACAGGCACTGGGTCATAACCACCCCGAACCCTACCGTGAATATCTGCGTGACACTCGCGAACGCCTTAAAGCCACCCGTCACTGGCTGGCGCAAAAACTGCAAGGGCAAGATGCCGATGATAGCCAGGTCATTAAAAGCAAAGATGAATTATTACAACCTTTATTGCTGAGCTACCGCTCACTGATTGCCTGCAACCTGCCTGAAATTGCCAATGGCAAACTGCTGGACTTTATCCATCGCGTCAACTGCTTTGGCATTGAACTGCTGAAACTGGATATCCGTCAGGAATCCGGTCGCCATCGTCAGGCCATTTCTGCCATTACTGAATATCTGGGTCTGGGCAATTTTGAAACCTGGACCGAACAGGCACGCCAAAATTTCCTGTTGCAGGAATTGCAAAGCAAACGTCCGTTGTTGCCTAAACATCTGAATGAACCGAAACAAAGCCTGATTGAACATCCGGATGTGCAGGAAGTGTTTGCCACCATGCGTACGCTGGCTGAACAGCCTGAAGAAAGCCTGGGGGCTTATATTATTTCCATGGCGGAATATCCGAGTGATGTACTCGCGGTCTTACTGCTGCAAAAAGAAGCTGGCATCAAGCATCCGCTGCGTGTGGTGCCGTTATTTGAAACCCTGAAAGACCTGGACGGCGCAGCCGCAACCATGAACACCCTGTTTAATATGCATTGGTACAAACAGCATATTCAGGGCAAGCATGAGGTAATGATTGGCTATTCGGATTCTGCCAAAGATGCCGGATTCATGTCAGCCAACTGGGCACAATACCGTGCGCAGGAAGAACTGACGGCTGTTGCAAAAAAACATGCCGTGCAACTCACCCTGTTCCATGGGCGTGGCGGTTCGATCAGCCGGGGGGGTGCACCCACCCAGCAAGCGCTGTTTTCACAACCGCCAGGTTCGATTTCCGGTGCCATCCGCGTGACCGAACAGGGCGAAATGATCCGCTTCAAGTTTGGTCTGGAAGGCATTGCACTGCAAAACCTGGAAATTTATACCGCAGCCACATTAGAGGCAACCTTGTTGCCGCCACCGGTGCCTAAAGAAGAATGGCGTCAGTTGATGCATACCATGACCGATTTATCGGTACAGGTCTACCGTCAAACCGTGCGTGAAAATCCGCATTTTGTGAAATACCTGCGTACGGTTACACCGGAACTCGAATTGCAAATGCTGCCGCTCGGTTCACGGCCGGCCAAACGCAAGGTCAGCGGCGGGATTGAATCTTTACGTGCCATTCCCTGGGTATTTGCCTGGACCCAAATCCGTTTGATGCTTCCGGCATGGCTGGGCACTGGAGCAGCCATTAACCAGATGATTGATCAGGGGCAAAAACAGCTGCTGGATGAGATGCTGCAACAATGGCCATATTTCCAGACCCTGATTGACATGCTGGAAATGGTCCTTTCTAAAGCCGATAGCCATGTAGCACTCTATTACGAATCACATTTGACCGATGATGAAGATTTAAAAGTTCTCGGCAACGAACTGCGTCAACGCTTAAAAGATGCGGTACAAACCTTGCTGGCTCTGAAAGGTGAATCTCAACTGCTGAGTAGCAATGAAGTGCTGGACCAGTCTATGCGGGTACGCAAACCGTATTTATTGCCGCTGCATTTACTCCAGGCGGAACTGATGAAACGCCGCCGTCGCTATCTGGCAGAACGTCAGGCAGAACATACCCCAGTCGATCATGCCTTAATGGTAAGTATTGCCGGGATTGCGGCCGGACTGCGTAATACCGGTTAAATTCTGATTTTCCATAGAAAAAGCACATTTCCGTAATGTGCTTTTTTTAACCTTATGGTCAAAAGCTTCCCATTATTTTTTATAAATAAAACAAAAAATATTTATAAATTGATCAAGACATCTTCATACCTATTAACTATTGATTTAGCATTATTTTTAAATAATTAAACTTTTACCACATGGTAAAAACAATTGAAAAGTCATAGCGTTAGTTTAAACAAAATTTTGTTTCAATGATTAAATCTTCCAAAAAAGAAGCGTATGATGTGCACAATTTGTTTTTAGAGTGCTCAAAAAATGTCCAATTGGTTTCCCAAATGGCGCCCGTATGAAGGCAGCATCGATGCACGTCCTGTAGGTACCAATGAATATCTGCCACCTGCACAGAGTGTTGTATTAGGGGTACAGCATGCCTTTGCTATGTTTGGTGCGACGGTACTTGCACCCTTCCTGATGGGTTTTGATCCGAACCTGGCCATTTTAATGTCAGGGATCTGTACCATTCTGTTTTTCCTGATGACCGGGGGACGTGTACCGAGTTATCTGGGATCCAGCTTTGCCTTTATTGGGGTGGTGATTGCGGCAACAGGTTATGCCGCTTCGGGTACGGGCGCACCCAATGCCAATCTGGCCCTGGCTGCTGGCGGTATTATGGCCTGTGGTGTGCTGTATGCCATTTTTGGCTTTATTGTGATGGCTACCGGCACCAAATGGATTGAAAAACTCATGCCTCCTGTAGTGACCGGCGCTGTGGTCATGATCATTGGCCTGAATTTGGCACCGGTGACGGTTAAAGGCGTGGCGGGGAATAACTTCAATATGTGGATGTCACTGGTTACCGTGATGTGCATGGGCTCGATTGCAGTATTTACCAAAGGCCTGCTGCAACGTCTGCTGTTATTGATCGGTTTATTGCTGGCTTACCTGATTTATTACATTGTTTCCAATGTGATGGGACTTGGCACGCCCATTAATTTCGCTCCAATTCAGCAAGCAGCCTGGTTTGGTCTGCCAACTTTCCATTCGCCGGTATTTGATGCCAATGCCATGCTGATTATTGCGCCGATTGCCCTGATTTTAGTGGCTGAAAACTTGGGGCATATCAAGGCAGTAGGTGCCATGACTGGTGAAAACCTTGATCCGCATATTGGCAAAGCCTTTGTTGCCGATGGTCTTGCAACCACTTTATCGGGTGGTGTCGGTGCGCCGGGGATGACCACTTATGGTGAAAATATTGGCGTGATGGCAGTGACTCGTGTCTACTCAACCATCATCTTTGTTTTTGCCGGTGTATTTGCAGTTTTCCTGGGACTTTCACCAAAATTTGGTGCCATTATCCATACCATTCCGACTGCCATCTTAACCGGTGCATCGATTGTGGTGTTCGGTTTAATTACCATTGCGGGGGCAAAAATCTGGATTGAAAACAAGGTGGATTTCTCTAAAAACAAAAACCTGATGGTGGCTGCGGTAACCATTATTTTAGGCACCGGTGACTTTGCCCTGCAATTTGGCAGCTTTAATCTGGGGGGTATTGGTACCGCTACGTTTGCAGCCTTAATCCTGAACTGGTTCTTTAGCCTGGGCGATAAATCATAAAGATAACTACATATTTTCAGGCAGCCGCAAGGCTGCTTTTTTTATGTTTGCGGCTAAGGAAATTTTAGTATGATGGTTCAAATTTCACCGAGCAGACTCAGCAGATGCGTCTCGACTTTTTTGATTTGCAACTTTTCCTGAATATTGTAGATACGGGTAGTTTGACCAAGGGTGCAGAACGCTCGGCGATTTCCCTGCAAGCCGCCAGTGAGCGGATTAAAAAAATTGAACAGCAGTTTGCTGTGCATTTATTTATCCGACATGCTTCCGGAGTCAAGCTCACCCTTGCTGGACAGGTGTTTGCCTCGCAGGCGCAGATGCTGGTTCACCAGGCTCAACAATTACAACAACAGATGCTGCCCTTCTCTACAGGTTCGCAAAGTGAAATGACGCTGTGGTGTAATTCCTCTGCACAAAGTGAATATCTGCCCCTGCTTTTGCCCTCTTATTTGCTTGAAAACCCCAATATCCAGATTGAGCTAAAAGAAGCGGAAAGTAACGACATTATTCAGGCTCTGGAAAATGGCAGCGCCCAGCTCGGCTTGATTTCAGGTTTTTTTAATTCAAAAAAGTTACAGACCCTGGAGTTTTCCGATGATCCTCTGGTATTGATTTGCCCCATGGGTCATGAGCTACAGCAACAATCGACCCTGCAATTAGCCGATGTGCTGAATTACCCCTTTGTGGGCTTAATGCAATATCATTCCTTGCAGCAATCGATTGAAACCCAGGCCAAATTACTGGGCTGTGCAATTCAGTACCGTTTACGCTTACCCAATTTTGCTGCGATTGCTCAGGTCGTTGCCAATGGCGTCGGGATCGCCATTATGCCGAAACGCGCAGCTAACCGTTTACAGGCGGTTTATCCTTTTCTGCAAATTGAACTGACTGGAGACTGGGCCAATCGCAAGCTGTTATTGGCAGCAAAAAACTTTGATGCCCTGCCAGTCGCTTATCAACATTTCAGCCAGTTTTTAGTTTCCCATACATCCAGATTGCCGAGTTAAAAACTTTTACTTAGCTGGCTTTATTGCTGACCTTAAAGCAGACCCCACTGATGCAGCACCATATAACCACCAAAAATGACCAGCCCACAAAAGAATACTCTGCGAAATTTTTGTTCGGGAATGCGATAGCGAATTTTGGTTCCCACCCACATTCCCACCAAGGCTGGAAGCAAGGCAATAAATGACATCTTATAGTCCATAGGAATATTTTCCACCGGATGCTGATGCAGAAATACCGCCAGACAAATCGTGGAGATGGTAAAGGCCAAACCGAGCGACTGCACCAGATCATCACGCTTGAGATGCAACGATTGCAAGTAAGGTACTACAGGAATAACCACTACACCGGTAGCGACTGTGAGTGCCCCGCCCAAATAACCCATCATCGGAGATAACCATTTTTCATGCGCGGCCAGATTGGGCATGTTCTTGGCAAATAGACCGTACAAGCCATACAAGGCCAGCATTCCGCCGAGCAGCGCCTCACTCTGAAACTCGCCATGTCCCAGGGTGGGAAAAATGCTCCAGATAGAACCCACCACAATGCCCAGCAACAGCGGCCAAAAGCGACCAACCAGTTTCAGCACCTGACCTTCGGCAAACAGTTGCCAGAAATTGGTGACCATTGACGGTACGATCAACAAGGTGGCTGCCTGAAAGGGACTGATAAAAATCGTCAGCAAGCCCATGGAAACCGCAGGCAACCCCAGTCCAAGGGTGCCTTTAATCATGCCTGCAATGGCAAACACCCCAATCACAAAGCCAATCATATTCAACACCCGTTAAATTTTAAGCCGATCATAGGTGACTCAGAGTGCTTTAAAAATCACTATTTTCCAGAGTAAGCCTCAAGAAAAAGTTGAGGCTTTCAAGGCACAGGACTGTTAAAAAAAGGACTCTAAATATGACAAAATGTTAATTATTGATTAACAATTAGGCGATTAATTGCATGTTTACATAAAAATTACATCAATTAATAACATATTATTAAGTTTGTCTTAACTGTATGATTTATGAGCTATCTTAAATTCAATTTCTACCTGGATGTAGGCAATTTCAACGCTTTTTTTACTTAAAACTGCTCTTTTTTTAGACTAAAACGGGTGGATATTTAAACAAAAGCTCTTTAAAGTACGCGCTTCGCATGAATAGGCTATGTAATAACATAGCATTTTCACTATTGAGAGTTAGAGAAAAAATATTCGGGTTTTAGTTCTGAAGAATGCTGTCTATTTTTTCTAAAAGTAATTGAAGATAAGGTAGAGATTTAAGAATGATTTATGATGGACATCATAGCAATATGATTAACACTGCAGATCAGAATACTGCGGTAATCTCCCAGAATTTCCAGAAACATCAGGCAGGTTCAGGCACTAAAAATTCCAAAAATAAAGGCATTCCCTATCTGGATGTGCGTAAATTCACGCAAAAGTTACATAGTATTTCCTCGGCGACCAGTACCAAAAAATGTGCTCGAAGCATCCGGATTGCATTACAGTCTGCTGGGGCTCGGATTTTAAATCATCCTGTCGCAGCTGCGGATTGGGGAAATACTCTACAGACAATTGGCTATAAAAAAATCAATCCCTCTTTTGATAATCCAAAAGAAGGCGATATTTATATTATCCACAGAACCCAAAAGCACATTTATGGCCATATTGCTGCCTATACCGGCCGTCAATGGGTGTCTGATTTCAGGCAAAAAAGCCATGCCGTCTATAAGAATGATCAGGTTCGCTATACTTATTACCGCCTGGCGTAATAGATAGACTTCAGCCCTAAGACACCTGTTCAGGTGTCTTACTTTTTATAGACGTTAACAGGGAAAATTAAGGGCGAAATTCTCGCAATTCACGCTGAATAAAACGCTGGATCATTTCACGATATAAGTGTTCCACCAGATCCGGATCGGTGCCCAGGTCCAGTGCCTGTGCTCGTACTTTCTGAATGACCTGTTCTACCCGTTCAGGTGATTGTACGTCCTGTACAGTTCGCTTAAAACGCGCAGCCTGATCGACATAAAATTGACGGGTAGCAATCATTTCAATGAGTGCGGTATCAATGGCATCAATCTGTGCACGGGCTTGTTCTAAAGACTCACATTTCTCTTTCTTCATCTTTGCTGTCATCATTTTCACTTTTATATTGGTCTTCTAAAACATTACTAAAAATACTTTCGATCATCCAGACCCGGTACAGGCTATTAAACACATAACTTTGGCCATCAATGCGCAGTTCGAGCACAGGAAAATCGGGCTGAGACTTCATTTCACAGAGTATGTCATTTTCTTTTAATTTGGCAGCAATATCTTCAGTGCTCAGTTCATTGATCTCTAAATCACGCTTGATCTGGTCAAAATGCGACCTGAATGACAGGTCTTTGCCTTTGGTCCAGACTGCTTGCAAAATGCTGTACATGGCTTCCACACGCTGCTCTTCAGGCACGCTATAAAACAGTTTCGCCATCTCATAAGTTGCTTGCTGGGTAGGACGACAAAACGGGGTAAATTTTACTTCGGTACGTTTGGACAAACGGGTCGCCAGCCCCCAGTCAAACAGGTCTCGTCCGTGATAAGATAGCGGGTAAACATTGAGGTGAATATTATAAAAATTAGCCAGCTCTTCTTTAATATAGGCCAATAATAGCCAGGAAATCGGATCTTCCAGGGCAATATACAAATCCAGTTCCGGATCCAGCGCCTGAATTTCATTCAGTTCTTCTGCGTCACTGATCAGATGTTCGCGCCATTCGATATGGTTAATCAGGAAGATGGGATTATCGGTCAGCAATTTCTGTTGTTTTAGACGGCGGGTCAGACGCAGCAGATCATCCACCGCATGATATTTGCGTCCACCAAATTCAAAGTAACTGACCAGCACTTCGGCATCGTTAAAAATCCGTTCCGGAAAGTTTTGCGCTGGATGATGGCGGCTAGCCATGGCATGCAAGGTACGCAATTTGCCATACTGTTTTTGCCACAGCATGTGGAACACGTCTTCAAGTAAATACAGGAAATCTTGACCGCGTAACGGCGTATTGCGAAGGATGGTTTCTGCTTGAGCGATGGCCTTAAGCGGCGGTTGTTCTGGGGTTTCATGGAAACTAAAGCGATGCTGTTTGGACAGAATTTTGGCATCGTTCAGGCAGTAATTTTGCCACTCCATTTTTGACATGTTATTGGGAGGTTCTGCCGTTCGGCTGGAAATGATCACCTTTAAGGGTTTGATCTCATCACTCAAGATTTCTTCAAGTTCAGGTAACTGCTGTGCAGCCAGATAGCTATAGACATCATCCAGACGCAAGTGGATGGTTAAACCCTGCTCCGTAGATAATTCCACCTGACGAGTCGGCTTTTGGTAAAACCAACTCGATCGAAGTGGATCAAACCAACGGCGTAACAGTGACATGAGATCAGCCTCGAAAAAAAACCCTTGTGTGCTACAAGGGTTTATAACAATTTGTTAGGTAATGATCAATTATACATCTAAATTTAGATCGGTCACTGCCCCTTTTTCCGCACCTGTGGTCAATTTGGCAAACTTCGCCAAAGCACCATAGCGATAATTCGGTTCAGGCTTGACCCAGGCCGCTTTACGCGCTGCCAGTTCTTCATCGGAAATATGCAGCGTCATCTCACGGGTTTCGGCATTAATGGAAATTTTATCGCCATTTTTCACCAGACCAATCGGTCCGCCTTCATAGGCTTCAGGGGTCACATGACCAATCACAAAGCCATGGCTGCCTCCTGAAAAACGGCCATCGGTGAGTAATGCCACCGATTTTCCTAAACCTTTACCAATAATGGCCGAGGTCGGTTTCAGCATTTCCGGCATGCCGGGTCCGCCTTTCGGTCCTTCACCACGAATCACCACCACTTCGCCTTCCTGCACTTCACCATCCAGAATACCGCGCATGGCACCAATTTCACCTTCAAACACGCGTGCCGGACCTTCAAAATACAGCCCTTCTTTACCGGTAATTTTTGCTACCGCACCGGTCGGTGACAGGTTGCCTTTTAGCACCACCAGATGCGAGTCTTTTTTAATCGGGGCATCAAAGGGCAGAATAATTTGCTGACCTTCCGGATAATCCTCGACATCCGCCAGGTTTTCCGCCAGGGTTTTACCGGTGACAGTCATACAGGAACCGTCCAGCATGCCGGCATCCAGCATGCGTTTCATCAGCGGCTGAATCCCGCCAATCGCAATCAGTTCCGACATCAGGTATTTACCGGATGGACGCACATCCGCCACCACCGGAATGTCCTTGCCAATGCGCACAAAATCATCCAGGGTCAGTTCCACCCCGGCCGTATGTGCCATCGCCAGTAAATGCAGCACGCCATTGGTCGAACCACCCAGTGCAATCAGCACTTTAATGGAATTTTCAAACGCCGCCTTGGTCATGATGTCACGCGGTTTAATGTCCAGACGTAACAGATTCATCACCGCTTCACCGGCACGCAGACAGTCGATTTTTTTCTCTTCAGATACCGCTTCCTGCGCCGATGAGCCCGGCAGGCTCATGCCAAGTGCTTCAATGGCAGATGCCATCGAGTTGGCAGTATACATGCCGCCACAGGAGCCTGGCCCCGGCAGTGCGACTTCTTCAATCTGCTTGACCTGAATTTCGTTGATTTCACCCTTGGCATGCTGGCCTACGGCTTCAAATACGGAAATCATGTCAGTATGACCAGCACCCGGTTTAATGGTTCCGCCATAAATAAACAGGCCCGGACGGTTTAAACGTGCCAGTCCCATAATGCAGCCCGGCATGTTCTTGTCACAGCCGCCAATCGCAATCACCCCGTCATAGGCCTGACAACCCACCACCGCTTCAATGGAGTCGGCAATAATTTCACGGGACAGCAAGGAATATTTCATGCCTTCGGTACCATTCGAGATCCCGTCTGAAATGGTAATGGTATTGAAGATAATGCCCTTGCCATTTGCGGCATTCACGCCTTTTTCCACTTCACGCGCCAAGCCATCAATGTGCATATTGCACGGCGTGACATTGGCCCAGGTGGAGGCAATGCCAATAAAAGGACGGCTAAAGTCGGCATCTTTAAAACCGGTGGCACGCATCATGGAACGTGCCGGTGCATTTTCAATCCCTTCATAAACGGGTGCTGAATGTTCGCGGATATTGTCTTTACTCATTGGTTTCTTCCTTGGCGATGACCGATTTTCAGCTTCAGTCTTTGGCAATTTATTCTAAGATCATTGTATAGAAATACCACTCGTGAAGAAAACATATACTCCAGATAAACTCATATCAGATTGAATATTCAAGAACTTAAAATATTAATCGTGACAGGTGACAGGATGTCACCTGTTGTGCTGTGGTATAGGGATATACCATCAGCACAACAGAGGCTTTTTGTTACTTTTGAGCCTTCAAAAGTAAAACATCGTCTACGCAATGCTATTGCAAGAGCACAAAGTAAAATGCGACCGTGCTATTTTCAATAATCAATAAAAAAGCACCCCATCTGGAGTGCTTTCTAAAATTTGTAAAAACTACAAATTAAATTTCACGTACCGCACCTTTCGCCGCACTGGTGGTATGCATGGCATAGGCTTTCAGGGCTTTGGAAATTTTACGTGGACGCTCTTCCACTGGATGCCAGCCTTTGGCTTCTTGCGCTTCACGGCGAGCTGCCATGGTGGCTTCATCTACAGCCAGGTTGATGCTACGGTTTGGAATATCGATTTCGATTAAATCGCCATCTTCAACCAGACCAATGGCACCGCCCTCAGCCGCTTCAGGTGATACGTGACCAATCGACAGACCTGATGAACCGCCAGAGAAACGGCCGTCAGTCAGCAAGGCACATTCCTTACCCAAACCTTTCGATTTCAGGTAACTGGTTGGGTACAGCATTTCCTGCATGCCCGGACCGCCACGTGGACCTTCGTAACGAATCACCACGACATCACCGGCTTTAATTTCGTTGCCCAGGATCGCCTCTACCGCAGAATCCTGGCTTTCAAATACGCGAGCAGTACCGTTGAATTTCAGAATCGAGTCATCTACACCGGCAGTTTTGACGATACAGCCATCCAGCGCGATGTTACCGTAAAGCACAGCCAGACCACCGTCTTTCGAGAAGGCATGTTCTGCATTACGGATCACGCCATTTTCACGGTCGCCATCTAAACGTGAGTAGTAACGGTCTTGTGAGAAAGCCGTTTGCGTTGGTACACCGCCCGGTGCTGAACGGAAGAACTGGTAAACTTCTTCATTTTCAGTACGGATGATGTCCCATTTGTCCAAAGCATCTTTCAGGGTTGCTTCGTGGACAGTACCGACTGAGGTATCCAGCAAACCGGCACGATCCAGCTCACCCAGAATTGACATAATGCCGCCGGCACGGTGCACATCTTCCATATGCACATCATTTTTCGCCGGAGCAACTTTACACAGTACCGGCACTTTACGGGACAAACGGTCGATATCATCCATGGTGAAATCAACGCCTGCTTCATTGGCAGCTGCCAGCAAGTGCAGCACGGTATTGGTTGAACCGCCCATGGCGATGTCCAGCGTCATGGCATTTTCATAGGATGCTTTGGTCACCATTGAACGTGGCAGTACGCTGTAATCGTCCTGTTCATAATGGCGTTTAGCCAGTTCAACAATTAACGAGCCTGCACGTTCAAACAGTTTTTTACGGTTTGCGTGAGTTGCCAGTGTCGAACCATTACCCGGTAAAGACAGACCCAATGCTTCAGTCAGGCAGTTCATCGAGTTGGCAGTGAACATGCCTGAACATGAACCACAGGTTGGGCAGGCAGAACGTTCGTATTCAGCCACTTCTTCGTCGGTATAGTTGTCATCTGCCGCCACGATCATGGCATCGATCAGGTCGATGGCTTTGTCGTTACCGCGGATTTTCACTTTACCCGCTTCCATTGGACCGCCAGACACGAATACCACCGGAATGTTCAGGCGCATCGCAGCCATCAGCATTCCCGGGGTGATTTTGTCACAGTTGGAAATACACACCATGGCATCGGCACAGTGCGCACTGACCATGTATTCAACCGAGTCAGCAATCAGGTCACGTGAAGGCAGTGAATACAGCATGCCGTCATGACCCATCGCGATGCCGTCATCGACGGCAATGGTGTTGAATTCTTTCGCCACACCGCCTGATGCTTCAATTTGACGAGCCACGAGTTGACCAAGGTCTTTTAAATGAACGTGACCTGGAACAAATTGCGTGAATGAGTTGACGACGGCAATAATTGGCTTGCCGAAGTCTTCATCTTTCATCCCAGTTGCGCGCCATAAGCCACGCGCACCCGCCATGTTTCTTCCGTGTGTCGATGTTTTTGAACGATAGTCAGGCATTGTGTTATTCCAACAAAGTTTGTGCTTGAGTTGAATGAGCTCATTCACTCTGGCGAAATCTTACAGATCGAGAGCATGAAATCAGTCGAATTTCGAACCTATCATACACCAAGCCATTGTTTTTCAAGATGGCATTTTCATCTTAGATATGGGCAGATGGGTCTATAAATTGAACTTCGTGATTTGACGACAAAAATCTTTAACTGAAATCTACTATACCGCCATCCCCGGCCAGACAATGCAAAACTTTCATGAATAATTTTTAAATTTTGCATAAGTTTTTTTTATAAAAATAGGCTTCTTCCGTCTGTATTCAGACTCAATTTAGGTGAATAAATGCTTTTGCCTTATAATAGGCGTCACGTTTATTTGGAAGCTTTTGTGTGAAAATCATCTTTGCGGGTACACCAGAATTTGCCGCCACTGCATTGGCTGCACTGCTTAAAACCGAACATGACATTGTTGCGGTCTATACTCAACCGGACCGCAAAGCTGGACGAGGACAAAAACTCACGGCTTCTGCTGTAAAGCAGCTGGCTTTAGCCAATAATATTCCGGTCTACCAGCCGCTTCATTTTAAATCTTCGACTGAAGAAGGTCTGGCCGCACAAGCCGAACTGGCTGCGTTAAATGCCGACGTGATGGTGGTGGCCGCTTATGGGTTAATTCTGCCGCAAGTGGTTCTGGATACGCCTAAATATGGTTGCCTGAACATCCATGGTTCACTGTTGCCACGCTGGCGTGGTGCAGCGCCAATTCAGCGTGCCATTGCCACAGGCGATACTGAAACTGGCGTGACCATTATGAAAATGGCGGCGGGTCTGGACACCGGCGACATGATGTTTAAAACCATCTGCCCGATTGAAGCCGGCGACACCTCTGCAACGTTGCATGACAAACTTGCCGAACAGGGTGCAAGCGCGATTGCGGCTGTTTTAGCATCGGAAGAAAAACTGCAACACTACCTGGCGACCCGTGAAGTGCAAGACGAAGCCTCGACTGTCTATGCGCACAAGCTCAGCAAGGCTGAAGCAGAAATTGACTGGTCTATGGATGCCGTACAGATTGACCGCAATATCCGTGCCTTCAATCCGTGGCCAGTGGCATTTATCGTCCTCGACGAGAAAAACAACTTGCGGGTGTGGAATTCCAAGTTATCTCATGCCACTGCGGAAAATGCGCAACCGGGTGAAATCATTGCCATTGATAAAGATGGCGTTCATGTGGCCTGTGCCAATCAAACGGTCATTATCCTGACCTCGCTACAATGGCCAGGTGGCAAACCGCTGAATGCCACGCAAATTCTGCAAACCCAAAAATTGACTATTGGACAAATTTTATAATGAAGCAATCTCCCAACGCCTCAGCCAAAAACCTTAATTTACGTGCTCAGGTGGTGAAGACCTTACTGGCTGTCCAAAATGGTCAATCGCTGGCCTCGGTGTTAAATCAACACATGAATATTGTGTCAGATAAAGACCGCGCGCTTTATCATGAACTGGTTTTGGGTTGCTTACGTCAGTGGCATGCCCTGAAACAGGTAACTTTACCGCTGTTGGCCAAACCGCTTGAAAATGCTGTGGTTGAAACCTGTTTATATGTCGGTTTATATCAATTGCTATGTACCCGTGTGGCTGCACATGCCGCGATTTCTGAAACGGTAGAAGCCAGCAAACAATTGGGCATGGAAAGTTTAAGCAGCGTGGTCAATGCGATTTTACGCCGTGCCACCCGTGAATCTGAACAATTCTATGATGTCTTGGAAAATGCCGCTAACTTGCCAAGCTGGTTAACGAAACGTCTAAAGAAAGATTGGGGCGATCAATTCGCACAGCTCAGCTATGAGCTGAAACAGGTTGCGCCACTGACTTTACGTGTTAACACACACCAGGTCAGCCGGGATGAATATCTGGATATTCTGGAAGATGAAGGCATTGAGGCACATGCCTGCGCATGGTCAGATGTCGGTATCGTTCTGGATCAAAATCTACAGATTCCAAGCCTGCCGGGTTTTGAAGCCGGCGGCTTTTCAGTACAGGATGAACATGCCCAGCTGTGTGCCACTTTATTGCCGAACTTGAATGGCAAAATGGTGATCGATGCCTGTGCAGCACCGGGCGGCAAAACTGCGCATATTTTAGAGAAATATCAGCCGAAAAAACTGATTGCCCTTGATCAGGATGAAAAGCGCTTAAAACGTGTGTCTGAAAATCTGGAACGTTTGGTTCTCGATGGCAAAAATGTCGAAATTGTCGCCGCAGATGCCGTGACGTGGACGGCCCCTGAACAAGCCGATTGTATTGTGCTGGATGCACCCTGTTCAGCCATTGGCGTGATGCGTCGTCATCCAGACATCCGTTTACTACGTCAATCAACTGATATTGCCAAAACCGTCCAACTTCAAAAACAGATTTTGGACAACATGTGGCAGCAACTCAAAGTCGGTGGCACCTTGCTTTACATCACCTGCTCCATTTTAAAGGCAGAAAATGAACAGCAAATGGTTGAATTCTTTGCTACGCATGCCGATGCCAAAGAAGTGAAAATTGAAGCCGACTGGGGCATTGAACAGATTCACGGTCGCCAATTGCTACCACAAGTGGGTCGTGGTGATGGTTTCTTCTATTGCCGTATCCAGAAAACGGCTTAACCGATGTAATGAAAAGAGGTGGCTTAGAGCCACGTGTTTTTATTGGTGTGCCCCGTCCTGCCAGAAAGGTCATTGCACATGCGATCCAGACCTGGTCCTGCAAAATGGTGTGCACCTCTGATGCTGCATTTTAAAAGCAAGAAAGTCATTATCGTTTAAGATAATGACTTTCATTGATCACAGTATGAACTGAAGTCTTTGCAGATTTAAAGCGTGTGCTGATCTTTGACTTCTTCCAGCACTTCATCCAGTTCCTCAGGATGTTTCATCAAGTGCAGAATGGACAAGACCAGTCCGCCCCACAAAAACAGCATGGAAATAATCATCATAACGATTGCAGAAGTATTCATCTTTATTCTCCTAGCGGTCTTTGACGCGAGCCAAAATAAAAGCAATGACAGCACAGAAAATCACGCAGCCCCAGCCAAACAGCCACTGCATGCTTACACTATAATCACCATAGCCTTTTAATAACAAGTTATAAATGGTCATGGTTAAGGTGACCAACAAAATCAACGAGGTAATCACGGTCAGGGTAAAGTCCCAGCCTTTGCCCAAATGTACCGTTGAAATAGCATTGACGTGATTCCGGATTTCAGCCAGTGCAGAACGCTTGAACCAGGCAATACAGATAATCGACAGCAATGCACCGCCGATAATGCCAATGTTATTGATGAAATGGTCAATAATATCCACCAGTTTAATCGAGTTCACGCTGGAGAATAAAACAATCGATACCAAGGCACTACCACCACCAACAATGGTGACCGCTTTCTTACGGCCCCATTTCAGCTTGTCCATCATGGCAGAAATCGGAACTTCCAAAATACTCACCATCGATGATATGCCGGCCACAAATAAGGACGAGAAGAACAGGATACCAAACAGGTCGGCACCCGCACCCAGGCTGGAAATAATTTTAGGGAATGCAATAAATGCCAGACCAATACCGCCACTCACCACATCCTGAACATTGCTGTTCGCAGCATAAGCCATAAAGCCCAGCGCAGAGAAAATCCCGATACCGGCCAAAATTTCCGTAGAAGCATTAGCAAAGCCCACAATTAAACCCGAACCGGTTAAATTGGTTTTTGGCTTTAAGTAAGAAGCATAAGTCACCATGATCCCGAAACCGACGGACAGCGAGAAGAAGGTATGACCATAGGCAGCCAACCACACCTTGTAATCCATCATGGCAGACCAGTTTGGAGTAAAGAAGGCATTTAAGCCATCGACCGCTCCCGGTAAACGCAGTGCCTGAATCACAAGAATGGTGAATAAAACAAACAGTAATGGCATGAAAATCTTGTTGGAAAGTTCAACGCCCTTTTTCACCCCACCGTATAAAATGATTAAGGTGAGTGCCCAAATTCCTGCCAATGGCCAGAAAATATGGCTCACAAAACGCGGATCAAAACCGGTCGCTTCGCTGGTTTGTAAATAGGTTTTAAAGAAGAAACCTTCCGGATCATTGCCCCACATCTGACCTATGGAGAAGTACACGTAACTGCCTGCCCAGGTCAAAACGCTGGCATAATACAAACCAATAATGATACATACACTGACTTGCCACCATCCCAAGGTTTCACCACCACGAAACAGTTTACGGTAGGCTTTTGGCGGTGAACTATTGCTTCTATGCCCGACCGCATAATCGAGGAATAACAGCGGTAGGCCTGCCGTAATTAAAGCAATCAAATAAGGAATAAGAAACGCGCCGCCGCCATTTTCATAAGCCACGTAGGGGAAACGCCAAATATTACCTAAACCGACAGCCGATCCGACAGCTGCAATAATAAAGCCGGATCGTGATGACCAGTTTTCACGAGAATCTGTCATAAAACACCTAAACCTTAGGTATCTTTAAATGCTGCTTGTTATCGGGTTTATATCGCAAGCATAAAAAGTACCTTTCAAAAATAATTCTTGTGTCTGATTTAGAGGTCACCTTTTGGGTGCAGTATTCTAAATGGCAAACAGATCAGTAAGGCTCAAATTTTGCTTAAAAATGTTGATCAATACTCATCCTTTATATGAATTTAACAATACTCACTTTTATAAAAATTTTCTGTAATTTATTTACCAAACATTTCATTTTTATAATCTGTTGAGTTTGAATGCTCATTTAATCGGCTGAATTTTAATCCTGCTTTATTATTCACCTATAAACTTCTGGGAATACATAAAGTACATATAAAAACCTCAAGTTATCTTAAGATGATTCAATCTGCTTATTTATGGTTGTGAAATAACGATTTAAAAATTAAATGCCACATGTCTTTTTCAACTCGTATGCTAAAGATAAGAGATAAACATTCTGTAATTTTGAGAAACAACAACAATGCAATTTTTAAGCATTCAATATATGATGCGCTATAAATTGGGTCTCAACTCATGCTATTTAACTCACAAAAAGATTTTTCAAAATAACGGATTAAACAACTTCAGGATTCTCATGCGATCATTCAAAATTCTTTGTCTAGCCCTTGGACTGGGCGTGTTCAGTTCCACCCAAGCCGATGTTATTGCGGTCAAAGGAAATATCGATTACTGGTACTACAGCACCGATTTAACCCAACCGGCATCTTCGCTACCACAAGCACAAATGGAAGATGATCAAGCGCTGACATTCTCGGTTGCGCTAGAACATCCGGTGCCATTGTTGCCCAATGCAAAAATCAAACATAGCCATTTACAGGCTGACAGCGATCAAAGTTTGGCGGGTGTAAAAAGCCATCAGGTCGACTTCACTTATACAGATTTCATTCTGTATTATGAAGTGCTGGACAATATTGTCGATGCAGATGTCGGCATTGGTGCCAAACGTTTAAGCGGAGATATTCTGCAAAACTATACCAACACCTTAGATGTGAGTAGCACGCTACCGATGCTTTATGCCCAGGCCGGGGTAAACCTGCCTTTTACCGGTTTAAGTGCAAGAGCTGAAGCCAGTTTTGCTGCACTGGATGATGAGCAAATTAGCGATGCTCAGGCGGAACTCAAATATAATTTCATTGATACCCTGTTACTCGACGTGGGTGCCCGAGTCGGTTATCGCATTCTGGACATCCAGCTGGAAGAAGGCTCAAATGCAGAAACCAAACTCAAATTTAAAGGCCCTTATCTTGGCATAGAAGCACATTTCTAAAGCACTCCTGTACGCTTTTGCTTACATGAACTGCAGAAAATGAAGGCTATGCATATGGCTGAGCTCAGATTATATTTAACTCATAGAGAAACAGGATGTTTCTAAAATAAGAAGAATAAAAGTAAAAACAGCAGGAAGCTGAGGTAGAACAGGAGTGATACCTTTAACCAATACGAAAAAGCCTCGACAGGATGTCTGGGCTTTTTTATGTCCGTGTATATGTATTTGTCTCTGATAAAAATAAAATGCCTATCAATGGTTAAGGTGACCCTAAATCTTAGCCAATCTTCAATTCACTAAATTCGTGTTGAATAAAATCCCCGCTGAACTCTACGAAACCCTTTTAAATCATTCTTCTTTTTAATAAAACTCCACGCATAAAAAAAGCCCCTGCACTTGGCAGGGGCTTTCGAATAATGAGCTGGCGATGACTTACTCTCACATGGGTAATCCCACACTACCATCAGCGCTAAGAGGTTTCACTTCTGAGTTCGGGAAGGGATCAGGTGGTTCACTCTTGCT